>JBGPGM010000108.1:0-6846 GCA_041483855.1 Phycisphaerae bacterium
ATCGTGCGTGCAGATTACTGGTTTGCCATCCACGGAGTCCAAGTAGTTACGCTAGGCGCGCTGCCCGTCCGTCTGGCCCGGCAGCCCAATCGAAACCGCCGCGGCCAACCCCGACCAATCCGTGCACAGCACGCCGAAAGCGCCGGTCACACCGGAACCGCTGGATGGGGCCAGCCCCCCGGGTGGCCGCGCGTCCGGTTCCATGGCCGGCAGGCGGCCGATCAGGAGCACGCCCGCCAGGGCGGCCAGCGGGCCGGCACTGAAGGTCTCGCCGAGATACCCGCTGATCGATGAAACGGTGGTCGGGCTCCGTCCCCGGCGTGCCGCGACGATGCCACGCGCCTCGGCGCGCCCCAACCACGTGCCGTTGGCGGAGGAAAGCACCGAGCCCGGCGTGCCGATCGCCCCGAGCACCGCGCGCACCGCCCGCACCAGGCCTCGCCCGGCCGACCCGGCCGCGGCCACGGACCGGCCCCCCAGGATCGTGCCGCGGACCCGCCCGCCACGGGCGGCGACGGAATCGGCGCTCTCCAGGACGATGGCGGCGGCGCCGGCGCCGGCGTCGAAGCCGGTTCGCGCAAACGGCCGGGCTCGGCCGGGCGCCGCGCACAATCCCTGCGCCTCGTAGGCGCTATGGACCACCGCGTTGTACTCCTCGGCCGCGCTCACGATCGCTCGGTCCCACTGGCCGCTCGCGATGCCCAGGGCGGCCAGCCAGAGCGCGTCCAAGCCGCTTGTCCGCGAGCCGATGAGGGTCTGGCAGGGTCCCTTGATTTGGAGCATCATGCTCAGCTGCGCCGCCCCGGCGTTGGGGACGCCCTCCGCAAAGAGCATGGGGTTGGCGCCGCCGATGCCCGCGCTGACGATCTGGCGGTAGTACGACTCGCTGTACCCGGCGGAGCCGTGGGTGGTCCCCAGGATCGCGGCACATTGCTCGGTGAAAGTAGGGACATCCTGGACACCGGCGTCCTCGAGGGCGACCGACGCGCCCGCCAGCGTGAGCTTGACGTAGTCGCTCATCCGGCGCACGCGCCGCGTGTTGAGCAGGTGGGCGATCGCGCTGTCGTCGACATGGCGCGCCCGGGCGGATTCGGGCGCCCCGGCGCGCGGGCCGCAGGCCAGCAGCGAGGCAAAGGCCGCGTTGCCGACCGCGCCCGGAGCGACGACGCCGACGCCGGTGATAAGGACCGCCCGCGCTCGACGATTCGGCGAGGTGGGCTGGACCGGCGCGGGCTGCTCGGTCGGCGCGGGCGCTGGTCCCAGGACAGCGCACGCATTGGCGCCGCCGAAGCCCAGCGACAGGTTCAGCGTCGCGTCGATGCGCGCGGCACGCGCCCGGCCGGTGGTCACCCGCAGCGTCGGGAACTCGACCTGTTCCGGCGCCACGTTGGCCGTCGGCGGCACGATCTGCTCGTGCAGCGCCATCGCCGACAGGATCAGTTCCGCCGCGCCCGCACCCCCCAGCGTGTGCCCCAGATGGCTCTTGAACGCGACCACTGGCACATGGACCAGGCGATCGCTGAACGCCGTGGAGAGCGCGGCGTACTCCGCGGCGTCGTTGTTCGGCGTCCCCGTGCCGTGCGCGGCGATGAGGCCGATGCGGTCCACACCGGTGGCCGCGACCTCCAGCGCCGACCGGACCGCCCGCAGTGCGCCCTCCCCCTGCGGGTGTGGCTGCGTGAGGTGGTGGCAGTCCGATGACTGCGCCACGGCCCGGACGGCGGCCAAGGGCCGGGCGCCGCGCCGGGCGGCGTCGCCGGCCCGCTCCAGCACCAGCACCGCGTACCCCTCGGCGATGTTCATCCCGGCTCGCTGCGTGCAGAACGGACGCACCGGCTCCGGCGCGATGAGGCGCAGGCTGTCGAAGCCGGCGTACGCGTACTCGCTGACCGCGTCGTACCCGCCGGCGATGACCAGGTCCAGCTCGCCGGTGCCCAGCAGCATCAGCGCCAGCCCGACGCTTGCCAGGCCCGACGAGCAGGCGGCGCACGTGGTCACGAGCGGGCCGCGCAGCCCCAGACCCGCGACCGCCCCGAGCATCACCGGCGCGGCCAGGAACTCGGCGAGCACCGACGGACCCGCCCCGCGCAGGAAGTCCCCGGCGTGGCGCATCCCGTGGAGGGTCGTGCCCAGGATGCACCCGCAGCGATCGGGAGCATACGGCAGAGAACCCAGGGACTGCAGTTCCTGGGTTCTTGGGGGCCCCACCCCGTCGATCCCGGCCCCGCCCAGGGCCTCGTGGATCGCCAGCCGCAGGTACGCCACCTCGCGCGACGTGCCATTCTGGACCGCCGTCGGCAGCGCCGGCGCCTCGCCGCCGTGGCAGGTCCCGGGTGCGACGCCCTCCAGGGCCGTGAGCGGTCCCCACCCGCACCGGCCCTCGAGTACGGCGCGCCACGTCCGTTCCACCCCCAGGCCCAGGCATGTCGCCATGCCCACGCCGGTGATCACGACTTGGCTTCCCGGCGCACTCATCGTTCAAGCGGGTCCCGCCCCCGCCCAACCCGATCCTCGCACCAGACGCGATGCAGCATCAGCCACTGGTCAGGATACCGTGCGACATGACGTTCGATCACCGCCGCCAACCGAAGTAGGGCGGGATGCGGATGCTCCCACCGAACGGGTCCCGGCTCGACCGTCATGGGCTCCTCGATCACCACCCGGAACCTGTCCCTTCCTGTACGGATGGTGAACACCGGCACGATCGGTGCGCCGGTAGCCATCGCCAGCTTCACCGGCCCCGCGGGCATCTCGATGTGACCCGACAGGAACGGAACCCGCACGCCGCGCTGCCCCGGCATCACCCGGTCACCCTGCACCATCACGACCTCGTCGGCCAGTAGCGCCTCACGCAGCCGTAGCCAGACGCCCAACCCCCCCACTCCCTCGTCCAGCGCGGCCTCGACCACACCGAGGCTGGCGTGCTGCCGGGCCCGCATCTCGTCGAAGGTGGACAGCCGGTCGCGCCGGAACACGACGTGGACCCGCTCCTCGTGCGCACGAAGCAACGCCGCGCCCAGCTCGAACGACCCGAGGTGCGCCGTCACGATGATCGCGCCGCGCCCCAGCGCCCGGGCACGCCGGTAGTGGTGCTCGCCCTCGACCGATTCGGCCAGGCGCCGGAGCTCCTCCGGTGATCGCCGGCGGTGACGCCCGATCTCCACCACAAAGTCGTAGAAACTCCCCACGACGCGCTTGGCCAGCGCTTCCCGCTGGTGCAGGCCCGAGGCGGGACCCAGGATCCTGGCGGCATTGGCCATCGTCCCGTCGCGCATCGAAGCCGAACACCGCCACGCAATGAAGAGAACCACCGGGCGGACCCCCCGCAGCACCGCAGGCGCTCGGGCCGCCGTCCGCATCAGCACTTCCATCCAGAACCGCGCCGCAGCGGCCCGCACCGCGCCAGTGCCGGACGTGGTCCCCATCATTTCTTGCCGTCCCCGCCCGGTCCCGGTTGCAAACCCTCCAGCGGCCGCGACACGCTGGCGCCCGGCGGCACGACTAGGTCCAGGTCATGCTCGCCCAGCCCGGTGTTGGTCCGGGCCCGGAGGAAGGCGACCACGGTGCGGTCGCCGTCCGCTTCGATCATCTCCAGGCGCAACGTAACGCCGGTGGCGCCGTCGATCAGCACCCGGACTTCCTGGACGTGCTTGCGGAGCGACTCCTCCTTGGGCGTCAGCCGCAGCGCGACCGCCGAGGGTCCGTCCGTCGCCCCCCCGCCGCCCTCGATCTCCCCGGGCTTCATGGCCGTGATCTGGAACTGGTCGCGGGTCGATTGCAGCCGCGGAATCGGCGAGGCGGTCAGCCGGCGGAGCTGCTCATCAACGGTGTAGATCTCCAGCGCAGCGTCCTCGGGGTAATACACGCGGACTTCGTGCTCGTCGATGCGGACGACCGACTCCCGCGGCTTGGCGGTATCCCAGCGCACGACCGAACCCCGCACCCGCACGCGCCCGGACGACGCCATGGGCTCCTTGAGCAGCACCGTGTACTTCTTCTGCTCAAAGTCAGCGGTCAGGTCCTGGATCAGCGCCGCCTTGGCGTCGATCGCCTCCAGGCGCGCCATCAGCGCGCCGTCGAGGCCCGTGGATGGCGTCGCAGGCTGGACCGCGGGCTTGGCCGTGGGCTGCGCCGAGGGCTGTCCGCCCATCGCCGCGACGAAGACCAGCATCGCGCCCACCGGAGCGCTCATGCCGCCCCCTCCACGTCTGGCCTCCCCATGCCCGCCGGGCGCTCGGTCGCGGCCAGCGCCAGCGACCCGCGCGCGACGACCTGATCCCGCACGCGCGCCGAAACCTCGAACTGAACCAGCGGACCCAGCGACCGCGCCAGCGACGACCGTAAATGGACCTGCGCCGGCGGAATCACCGGCGCGTCGAAGCGCAGGTCGGCGTGAACCAGGCGGCCGCCGCGCTCGGCCCCGTTCGTCCCGCCGCCATGGAGCCCGACCAGGCCAGAGAGTTGCGCCAGGGCCTCGGCGATTAGCACGCCGGGGACCACCGGGTCTCCGGGGAAATGCCCCTGGAAGAAGGCTTCTTCGCCGCTCACCTCCCAGACCCCCTCGCCGGCCCGCCCCGGCTCGAGCGCCACGACCCGCGACAGGAACCGGAACGGCGGGCGGTGGGGCAGCCGGTCGATGGGCGACACGCCGGTCGGCATGGTCTGTCACTTTCGGTTGGTCGCCAGCGCCGATTCGATGAACGCCGCCAGCGTGCGCACGCTCGCGAACGCCTCACGCGTGATCGACCCCTCGACGATCTTTACGCCGAACGCCTTCTCCAGGCTGGTGATCAGCAGCAGCATGTCTAGCGAATCCAGGTCGAACTCGCCCCCCGCCAGCGGCATGTCGTCGGCGATCGCGGCGTCATCGCCCAGCTTCAGGTCGCGCCGCAGGATCACCTTGATGCGCTCGATCGTCACCACTGCTTCTTGCTTGTCGCCCATGCAGGCTCCGTTTGAGGCGCATCGCGCCCCCGTTGCGTCATCCTACGGCTCCCGCCTCGCGCCGGCTTCGCCCGAGGTGATCGCTCCGCGCGCCGCTCGGCGATGGCCGGTGGATTGGATCAACGGCCGGGCGGACCCCCCGGCCGCAGCCCGCCCGCGCTGTTCTACAACTTTCTATTCCTGCGCAGCTCGGCTTTGGCCTTCTTCCGCGCTATCCGCTCCTCCTGTCCCCGCAGCAGGCCGGCCCCCCACACCGGCGACGCGGCGACCAGCATGAGAACGACTAGCGCCAGCCCGGCCAGGATCGTCCAGGTGTTCAAGGCCCAAACCGACCATGCCGCCACGCCGACCACCAGCACCCCCGCGAGAATGGCCAGCCATCGCCACTCCACCGTCCGCAGCCAATGCCCCGGCGGCCGTCCGTCCGTCGAAAGCCGGGCCATCACTTCTTGTTGACGCTTGTCCAGTAGGTCCGCCGCGGGCCCGGCCGCGTTGCCCTCACCGTCCCGCGGGCGCATCGCCGCCTCGTCCGCGCTGGCGGCACGTCGGCGTGCCGAACTCTCGGGCGTTATTTGAGGATCTGACATGGCTCGTCCCCTGTGAGAGACGATAGCACGGGCCAGCCCACCGCGCGCTCAGGCGCACGGGCCTACCGGACGCCGGACTCGTGCCACCCCAACCACCGATCAAAGAGAAAACGGCGGCGCGGGCTGGTGCCCGGCGCCGCCGCTCGATCCTGTCACGCACCGCTGCGGGCGCACATCATGCCCGACCGTGCCGAGGGTTCAGCCCCCGCCGCCGCCACCGCCATCCTCACCGCCGCCGCGCCGTGCCGGAGGGCCGCCGCCCGGCCCGCGCCCGCCGCCCATCGCGGCCTCGAACTTGGTGAGCTGCTCCTCGGTCAGGGTCTTCTTCATCACGTCCAGCAGCTTCTTGCGCGCGTCCTGCATGGCGGTCCGCATGGCCTCGCGGTCGCCCGCGGCGCTCTCGCGAGCCTTGGCCTGCTCGACGACGAACGTCTCGATCGCGTCAAGAGACGTCGTCTGCTTCCCCGCGTCAAGCTTGAACCCGGCAATGGTGTCAACCATGTTGTCCCAGCCGCGGTTGAACGTCCCCAGCGACGCAATCGCCTTCGTCGCCTGCTCGGCCGAGAGCGTGGCGCCCAGGGCCTTGTGCAACTTCTCGCGCTCCGTCTTGTTCAGGTCCTCCATCGCCTTCTGCGCCTCGGGCCCCATCCCGCCGCGCCCGCGGCCCGGCGAGTTCTCGTCGCCCCCGCCCTCCTTGCGCGCCTTCTCCGCCTTGTCCATCTGCTCCTTGCGCAGTTTTTCCATCGCCGCGCCATGGCTCGTGCGCGCCTCGCTGTACGCCTTGACGACGTCCTTGACCTGCTCGTCCTTGGCGCCCAAGTGCTTGGCGACGCCCGTGGCCTCCAGTTCCCACGCGGCCTTGGCCTTCTCCGGCGCCAGCGCCTCGCGCCCGGGCCCCGGCTGTCCCGGCTCTCTCGGCGAGGCCGGCGGCTGGCCGGGCTGGCCGGCCGGCGCGGGTCGCCGACCCTCGCCCTTCGGCTGGCCGGGGGGTTGCGCCGCCGCGCCCAGCGCCATGGTTCCGACAACGACACACGACACAACCACTCTTAATGCTCGCATTCGATCGCTCCCGAGTAAGATCCGACCATACCGTCACCCCCGCCGCGGTGCAGACCGCTCTACCGCATAACGCACGTGTTACCCGCGCATTGCCGCCGCGGTTGCAGCCGCCGCCGCCTCCGCTCCCCTGTTACGGGGATGCTCGCCGTACCCACCCGTCCACCACCGCTCGGAGCGTACCGATGTCGGGCCCGCCTTCCGCGGCAGTGTCGCGAGCCTCGGGCGCCGGCGGACCAAAGTACCGCTGTTCCAGATC
>JBGPGM010000109.1:0-6807 GCA_041483855.1 Phycisphaerae bacterium
AGTCGCCGGCCGGCTACCTGGTCGCGTCGGTGCTGGGCGAGGTGCTGGCCACTGGCGACCTGCCCCCCGGAGTCGTCAACCTGCTCACCAGCCATCGCGACGAACTCGTCCCCATCATCGCGGCCCATCGGGACATCGACGCCATCCACGCGGCGGGCGTCTCGGCCGATCACGCCCGCATCCTGCGCGAGGGCGTGGCCGAGAACGTCAAGAGAGTGACGGTTCGAGGTGTCCGTCAGGGCCCGCGCGCCGGCGCCGCGACCCTCGACTGGACCGACCCGGCCGAGTGCCACAGCCCGTGGTGGATCGAGCCGTTCGTCGAGATGAAGACCATCTGGCACCCGAGCGCGACGTAACGGCGCGACCGCGGCCAGCGCGCCGCTACGGCGCACTCCGCCCGGGGCGTGCAGGTCCCGGGTGCGTCCGGTGCCGGCTGGCCATGGCTGCGGCCAGGCGCGCCGCCAGCTGCGCGTTCGACTTGACCAGCGCGATGTTGGCCCGGAGTGTCGCCTCGCCGGAAACCTCGTGCAGGTGGGCCAGCGCTGACGGCGTCACCGCCCGTCCGCCGGCGATGGCCGGAGCACCGGGCGCCGTCGCGCGGCGCATCGCCTCCGCCAGCCACCGCTCCCAGTCCCCGCGAGCCACCTCATCGGCTTGGGGGATCGGGTTGCACACGACGATCCCCCGCCCGCTGCGGGCGAGCTCGAACGCCAGGAATTCGGCCAGTTCGTCCGCGTCGTCGAAGCGGGCGTCCACGCCGATCGGCGGGTCGGTCCGCCGCAGGTAGAACGCCGGGAAGTGGTCCGTGCGGTAGCCGACGACGCAGACGCCGAGCGTCTCGAGCACCTCGCGAGTCGCGGCGATGTCCAGGAGCGACTTGACGCCGCTGGACACCACCGCCACGGGGAAGCGCGTCAGGGCGCTCAGGTCCGCCGAGATGTCCAGGTGTTCGGCGACGCCCCGGTGCACGCCCCCGAGGCCACCGGTGGCGAACACGCGAATCCCCGCCGCGGCGGCCAGCTCCAGCGTCGCGCTGACCGTCGTCGCTCCGTGGGCGGCGCCGTGCAGCATCAGCCCGAGGTTGGCGGTGTTGACCTTGACGGCGCCGCCGCCGGCGGCCGGAGCATCGAGCAGTTCCTCGAGCTGCGCCTCAGTCATCCCCACCACCGCTCGCCCGCCGACGATCCCGATCAACGCGGGCTCGGCGCCCTCCGCCCGCACGATCGCGGCCAGGTCGCGCGACAGCGGTACGGCCGCGTCGCGCGGCACGCCGTGCGCCAGCAGTGTTGTCTCCAGCGCGACCCTGGGCGGGCTTGGCGGGCGTTCCATCTGGGCATTGTGGGGCGTGGCCGGCCGAGTGGCAAACGAACCAGCGCGGGTCGGGCCCTGCGGGTTGCCTCCGGCCGCCCGAGCGGCTGTAATGGCCCGGGCGGGGCGCGGCGGGCGACGCGGCGGCCGTCGCGAAGGGACGGAGTTGCAACCATGTTGGAACTCGGGCCGGTAAACCTGAAGAAATGGATCGCTGAGAACCGGCGCGCGCTCAAGCCGCCGGTGGGCAACAAGCAGTTGTTCCCCGGCTCGACCGACGCCATCGTCTTCGTCTCCGGCGGCCCGAACACGCGCAACGACTACCACGTCAACCCGACCGAGGAGTTGTTCTACCAGTTGAAAGGCGACATTGCCGTGCGCGTGCGCCCGCTGGATGGTTCGCCGGCGCGCGACGTGGTCGTGCGCCAGGGCGACCTGTTCCTGTTGCCGCACTGGGTCCCGCACCGCCCGCAGCGCCCGGCGGGGACGCTGGGGCTGATCATCGAGTTCCCGCGTCCGGCGGGGCAGTTGGACGGCCTGCGCTGGTACTGCCCGCGGTGCGACGAACTGGTACATGAGGCTGTGTGGCGGCTCAGGAAGATCGACGAGGACCTCAAGATCATCATGGAGGACTTCTGGGGCGGGCCCGCCGAGCGGCGCACCTGCCGCTCCTGCGGCACGGTGATCCGGCGGGCGGGGGAGTTCCGACTTGCCGCATCCAATGGCAGGGCCAGCGCACGGCGCCCCGCGGCCAAGAGGAAGTCCGCCGGGCGCGCGAACAAGTCCAAGGTCGGCGCCGCGCGCAAGAGGTGACGTGCTCAAGATCGACCTGCACACCCACATCCTCCCCCAGCGCTGGCCCGACTGGGCCAGGCGGACGGGGTACGCCGGGTGGATCAGCCTCGACCACCACGAGCCGGGCTGCGCCCGCATGATGATCGACGGCAAGGCCTTCCGCGAGATCGGGTCGAACTGCTGGGACCCGGGCGCTCGAATCAAGGACTGCGACGGCGCGGGCGTGATGGTGCAGGTGCTGAGCACCGTGCCGGTGATGTTCTCCTACTGGGCCAAGCCCGCCGATGCGCTGGACCTGTCGCGTCTGCTCAACGACCACATCGCCGGCGTCGTCCGGCAGTTCCCGACGCGCTTCGTCGGCCTCGGGACGATCCCGCTGCAGGACCCCGACCTGGCCTGCCGCGAACTGGAGCGGTGCATGGGCGAACTGGGCCTGGCGGGCGTTGAGATCGGCACGCACGTGAGCGGCGCCGGCCTGGGCGATGCGGAACTGTTGCCCGTTTTCCAGACGGCCGCGCGCCTGGGCGCCGCCGTCTTCGTCCACCCCTGGGACATGCTGGCCAAGGACCGCATGCCCAAGTACTGGCTCCCGTGGCTGGTGGGGATGCCTACGGAGACGTGCCTGGCGATCTGCTCGGTGCTCTTCTCCGGGCTGCTGGAAAGGCTGCCGGACCTGCGCCTGGCCTTCGCCCACGCCGGCGGCTCGTTCCCTGGCACGATCGGGCGGATCCAGCACGGCTTCGAGTCGCGCCCCGACCTGTGTGCGGTGGACAACCCGGTCCCGCCGCGTCAGTACCTTGCCGACCCCGCCACCGGCCGCCCCGCGCGGTTCTTCGTCGATTCGCTGACGCACGACGCCGATGCTCTGCGGTGGCTGATCCGCCTGATGGGCCCGCAGCGGATCATCCTCGGCTCCGACTACCCGTTTCCCTTGGGCGAGGCCGTCCCCGGCTCGCTCATCGAGTCCATGGACGACCTGTCCCTGGACACCCGCCGCTGGCTCCTGGGCGGGGCCGCGCTTGTGTTCCTGGGCCGTGAAGCCGGCACGGTCGCCCCGTCGCGGCGATAATGCCGCCCATGAGCAAGTCCGTGACCCGAGGAACCCGCCAGAAGGGCCGTTCGTCCAAAGCCTCCGGCGCGCCGGTGGTGTCATTGCCCGCCGAGGTCTTCCAAGGCGACGAGGCGTTCGCGCGCCGACTGGACGAGCAGGACCCGCTGCGGGCCTGCCGCGACCTCTTCCACATCCCGCCGTCGCCGGCCCACAGCGACGCCCGCCCGTCGGTCTACCTGGCGGGCAACTCGTTGGGCCTGATGCCCAAGGGCGCACGGGGCGCAGTCGAGCAGGAACTGGGCGATTGGGAGCGTCTTGCGGTCGAGGCGCACCTTCACGGGGCATACCCGTGGTACTCGTACCACGAGATCTTCCGCGACTCGGGCGCCCGCCTCGTCGGAGCCAACCCCGGCGAGGTGGTCATGATGAACTCGCTGACGGCCAACCTGCACATGATGATGGTCACGTTTTACCGCCCCTCGCGCAGCGGTGCCGGGGGGAATGGGGGCAGGGGCGCGAAGGGGGGGCCGGGAGCGCGCGGGGGGGGCCGTTTCAAGATCCTCATCGAGGACAACGCCTTTCCGTCGGACTCCTACGCCGTCGCCAGCCAGGCCGCGTTCCACGGCTTCGACCCACAGGACGCCGTCGTCCGTCTCAAGCCGCGCCAGGGCGAGCACACCCTGCGCACCGAGGACGTCGTCGCGTACCTCGACGAGCACGGCGAGTCCATCGCCTTGGTCATGTTCGGCGCGGTCAACTACCTCACCGGCCAATGGCTGGACATGGAGCGCATCACCGCCGCGGGCAAGGCGCGCGGGTGCATCGTCGGCTGGGACCTGGCCCACGCGGCGGGGAATGTGCCCACGCGCCTGCACGATTGGGGCGTCGATTTCGCGGTGTGGTGCTCGTACAAGTACCTCAATGGCGGCCCCGGCGCCGCCGCGGGCTGCTTCGTCCACGAAGAGCACGGCCGGCACACGCGTCTGCCCCGTTTCGCCGGCTGGTGGGGCAACGATCCCGAGACCCGCTTCCGCATGGTCAAGCAGTTCCAGGCTCGGCCCGGCGCGGACGGCTGGCAGGTCTCCAACCCGCCGATCCTTTCGATGGCCCCGCTGCGCGTGTCGATCGACATCTTCGACCGGGTCGGGATGCCCGCGCTGCGGGCCAAGTCCGAGCGGCTGACCGGGTACCTCGAGTTCCTCCTTGGGCGCATCCCCGGCGCGGGGCGGGCCAGCATCCAAGTCATCACCCCCCCGGACCCGGCCGCCCGCGGCTGCCAACTCTCGATCGCTGTATCCAAGGGGGCCAAGGACCTGCACGGCGCGCTCGGGCGCGAGGGCATCGCCTGCGACTTCCGCGAGCCCAACGTCATCCGTGCCGCGCCCACCCCGCTCTACAACACCTTCCACGACGTGTGGATGTTCGTCAACGCGTTGGAGCGCCACCTCAAGGCGCCCTCCAAGGGTTGACCGACCCGATCCTCGTCCCCCTCCCCTCCAACATGCCCATCGGCGACGGCAAACGCGTGATCATCGTCGGCGCCGGCCTGGCCGGGGCGCTCATGGCCTGCTACATGGCCAAGCTCGGCTACGCCGTCCACGTCTTCGAGCGCCGACCCGACCCACGCAAGCCCGATGCAGCGCCGGCGGGCGGCGGCGGCGGCCGCTCCATCAACCTCGCCC
This sequence comes from Phycisphaerae bacterium, assembly GCA_041483855.1. GTDB lineage: Bacteria > Planctomycetota > Phycisphaerae > Phycisphaerales > UBA1924 > JBGPGM01. The sequence continues at coordinate 4,837 of JBGPGM010000109.1, forward strand.
TGTCCGCCCGCGGCATCAAGGGACTCGCCGGCGTCGGCCTGGCCGAGCCGGTCCTGAGCGAGGCCATCCCCATGCGCGGGCGGATGATCCACACCCCCACCGGGCGCACCGTCTTCCAGCCCTACAGCAAGAACCGCTCCGACGCCATCAACTCCGTCTCCCGCGCCGGGTTGAATCTCACCCTCATCAATGCCGCCGCGGCGGCCCCCGGCGTCCGCCTCTACTTCGACGCCCGCTGCCTGGATGTGGACGCCGACGCGCCTGCCGCCACGTTCGAGCACACCTCCACCGGTGTCCGCAGCACCGTCAAGGCGGACCTGGTCATCGGCGCCGACGGGGCCTACTCCGCAGTGCGTGACCGGCTCCAGCGCCGCGAGCGCTTCGACTACTCCCAGGCCTACCTCGAGCACGGCTACAAGGAACTCACGATCCCCGGCACGTCGGACGGCGATTTCGCCCTCGAACCCAACGCCCTGCACATCTGGCCGCGCGGCGGGGCCATGATGATCGCCCTGCCCAACAAGGACCGCACCTTCACCTGCACCCTCTTCTGGCCCTTCGACGGTCGCCTGGGTCTGTACTCCCTCAAGGCCCCGGACCAGATCGCCCGCCACTTCGCGGACCAGTACCCCGACGCCGTCCCCCTCATGCCCACGCTTGCCGAGGACTATCTCAAGAATCCCGTCGGCACACTCGTCACCGTCCGCTGCCGCCCGTGGCACTGCGCCGGCAAGGTCTGCCTGATCGGCGATGCCGCGCACGCGATCGTTCCGTTCTTCGGACAGGGGATGAACGCCGCATTCGAGGACTGCACCGCGCTGTTTGAGTCCGTCCAGGCGCACGCGGGGGATCTGCCCCGCGCTCTGGAGCACTACGAATCGCTCCGCAAGGAGAACGCCGACGCCATCGCCGACATGGCGCTGGACAACTTCATCGAGATGCGCGACAAGGTCGGGTCCGCGGCCTTCCGGCGCAAGAAAAAACTGGAGCAGGCCCTCCACACGTGGTTCCCCAACGCCTTCATGCCCCTGTACAACATGGTGTCGTTCTCGACGATCCCCTACGCCGAGGCCAGGCAGCGGGCCGAGCGCCAGGCCCGCGTCATTCAACTGGGGGTGATCTGGGCGGGCCTGCTCTTGCTCGGGCTCGCCCTGGGGCTGGTGATCGGGCTGACGCGACTGGGGCGGTAGCGGCGCGCTCTGGTAGCATGTGGGCGACGGCGGCCTCGCGGTCCGCCTCGGAAGGATGGTGCGCACGCTCATGGCCGTCCCCCCGGCATCACCGACCCCGGCGTCACCCGCGGCCCCACGGCGCGCCCCGGGCGACCCCTACTGCGCCAACTGCGGCTATTCGCTCAAGGGCCTGACGAGCACGCCCAACTGCCCCGAGTGCGGCCGGCCGCTCGTTGAGGTCCTGGTGCGCGAGCGCGCCCCCTTCCGCGGCATCCGCTTTCGGACCGAGGCCACGCTCTTCGGCCTGCCCCTCATCCACATCGCGATGGGCCCGGGGCCGGAGGCCGGCCAGATGCGCGGGCACGCCCGCGGCATCATCGCCATCGGCGATACCGCGGTGGGCGGGATCGCGATCGGCGGCGTGTCCGCCGGCGTGGTCTCTATCGGCGGGTGCACCGCCGGCGTGGTCGGCATCGGCGGGCTGAGCGTCGGCCTCGGCGCGGCCTTGGGCGGCCTGGCGATTGGTGGTTTCGCCACAGGTGGGGGGGCCATCGGGGTCATCGCGTCGGGCGGCGGCGCGGCCGGATTCATCGCCGAGGGTGGCGGCGCCGCCGGGTACTACGCGCGCGGTGGGAGCGCATGGGGCGCGCACACGATCGACTACCGCGGTACCTCCGATCCTCAGGCCAAGGAACTGTTCGACGCACTCGAGCCGGTCCTGGGCAGCCTGGGCGGACAATCAGCCGCCTGGCGCCCGATGCTGGTCCCCGTCGGCGCCGCGCTGGTCCTGTCGGTGCTG
>JBGPGM010000110.1:0-6793 GCA_041483855.1 Phycisphaerae bacterium
GGACATCACGTACGTCATGTCCCAGCTCCGCGACCTCATCGCCACCTGCGAGCGGCTCACCGGCAAGAAGTTCGACATCGACCGCCTCCGCGAGATCTGCGCCTATTCCGCCCGCGCCGAGGCCGGGTGGGCCCGCGCCAAGGACCTCTGCAAGTACCGCCCCGCCCCGTTCGACTGCTACTTCGACAGCATCAACATGATGGGCCCGATCAACGCCCTCCGCGGGACAAAGGAGGCCGCGGACTTCTTCGACCAGGCCGTCGCCACCTACGAACACATGGTCGAGAACGCCATCGGCGTCCAGGATGAGGAGAAGTTCCGGATCGTCGTCGAGGGGCCCCCGCCCTACCCCTACTACCGCAACTTCCGCAACCTGTTCGAGAAGTGGAAGGCCGTCGCCGTCCAGAGCACCTACTCGACCGTCGGGGGCACCTGGGAGTTCGGTTTTACCCACGACCCGCAGCGCCCGCTGGAGTCGATCGCGGAGCAGATGCTCATCCACAACCTCTGCAACCGCACGATGACGGAGCGCTACCGGCAGATCGCCAGGTACATCGAGGAGTGGGACGCCGATGCGCTGGTGATCCACAGCGTGAAGAGCTGCCGCCTCTTTTCCGCAGGGCAGGGCGACATGCGCGAGTACTTCACCAAGGAAATGGGCGTGCCCACGCTCATGGTGGAGTCGGATCTCGAGGACCCGCGCTACTACGCCGAGGCCCAGATGAAGAACCGGATCGACGCTTTCTTCGAGTCCATCCAGTACAAGCGCTTGCGCGAGAAGGCCGCCGTCTAACGAAGGAGCCGCCCATGCCCTACGCCGCAGGCATCGATGTGGGGAGCACGCAGACCAAGGCCGTCCTGGTCGACACCGCGCGTGCGATCGTCGGGCGCACGCTCATCGCCACGGGCGCGAACGTCAAGCTCGCCGGCCAGCGGGCGCTGGATGCCATCCTCGCCGAGGCCCGGATCCCGCGCGAGGAGGTGGGCTTCGTCGTCGGGACCGGCTACGGGCGTTACAAGATCGAGGCCGGCAACGCTCAGGTCACCGAGATCTCCTGCCACGCCCGCGGTGCCCAGATGGTCTTCCCGGGCACCCGCACCGTCATCGATATGGGCGGCCAGGACACCAAGGCCATCAAGGTCGGCCCGGAGGGCAACGTCGTTGACTTTTGCATGAACGACAAGTGCGCCGCCGGTACGGGCCGCTTCCTGGCCGGCGCCGCCGACGCCCTGGGCCTGCCCTTGGACCAGATCGGCGAGATCTCCCTCAAGGGAACCAAGCCCATCCGGCTCACCAGCGTCTGCACCGTCTTCGTCGAGTCGGACATCATGAGCTACATGGCCCAGAAGAAGAAGGTCGAGGACATCCTCGCCGGCGTGCACCAGGCCATCGCGGCCAAGACCATCGGCCTGCTCCGGCGCGTCGGCGTCGAGCGCGAGGTGACGTTCACCGGCGGCGTCGCCCGCAACGTCGGCATGGTGCGTGCCCTGGAGGAGAAGCTCGGCCTCCAGCTCAACGCCGGGCCCGACTCGCACTACATGGGGGCGCTGGGGGCCGCCCTGTTCGCCCTCGATCACGTCCTGGCCGCCGAGGCCGCCAAACCACGCCCGGCGCCGCAGCCGGCCGTCTGGGCCGACAGCTGATCCGGTGCATTTCTCCGCTGGAGTTCCGGCAAGGAGTTTCCCGTGCCATACATCGCAGGCGTCGATCTCGGGAGCGGCGCCACCAAGACCGTGATCATCGACGGAGAGAGTCGGATCCTGGGAACCGGGCTCACCCGCAGCCAGGCCGACTTCGACGCCGTCGCCAACCGTTCGCTGAACGATGCGTGCGAGCGTGCCGGCATCAAGCCCGCCGACCTCGACTACATCGCCGCCACCGGCCTGGGGCGGCACGGCTTTGAGGGTCGCGACATCCAGATCACCGACCTGACCTGCTCCGCCCGCGGCGCCCACGCCCTGTTCCCGCAGGCCCGCTTCGTCCTGGACATGGGCGCCCAGTGCACCCGCGCCATCGCGCTGCGCGACGGGGGCAAGGTCAAGGCCTTCCGCACCAACGAGAAGTGCGCCGCGGGCTCGGGTGGCTTCCTCGAGCGCATCGCCCGCTACCTCGAGATCAGGCTCGAGGACATCGGGCCCATGTCCCTCCAGGCCACCGACCCCCAGCCCATCTCCAGCGTCTGCGCCGTGCTGGCCGAGTCGGAGATCATCAACCACGTCTCCGAGGGCAAGACCGTTCCGAACATCCTCCGCGGCGCCCACGAATCCCTCGCGGGCCGCTCGCTCAGCCAGCTCCGGCTCATCGGGCTCGACGGGCCGGTCGTCCTGGTCGGCGGCGTGGCCCTCCAGGAGGGCATGGTGCAGGCCTGTCGCGACCGCTGGGGCCAGACCGTGCTGATCCCCGAGCGCCCGTCGCACGTGGTCGCTTACGGCGCCGCCATCCTGGGCCTCCAGCGCTACCGCAAGCGGACCGCCGTCTCCATCGCCGTGTAACACCCCCCATTCCCCTTCTCTACTCTCTTCACCTCCCCGTGCCTCTGTGGCGAGTCTTCTCTTATGGACGCAACCAGCTGCCTTCGCGAAGAGCACGTCCTCATCCTAAAGGTCCTGGACTGTTTCGAGATCGCCCTGGATCGGGCCGGGTGCGAGGGCCGAGTGGCCCGCCAGGTCTTCGACCCCTTCGTCGAGTTCTTCCGCGGCTTCGCCGACCGCTGCCACCACTGCAAGGAGGAGGACCGCCTCTTCCCTTGCCTGGAACGCTGCGGCATGCCCCGCGAGGGTGGTCCCATCGCCGTGATGCTCCACGAGCACCAGCTCGGGCGCGCCCACGTGCGCACGATGGCCGAGTCGCTCTCCGCGGCCGAGAAGGGGGATGCGACCGCCTTCGCCACGGTCCTGCGCGAGGGGCGCGGCTTCCTCGACCTGCTCCGCCACCACATCATGAAGGAGAACCACGTGCTCTTCGAGATGGCCGATCAGATGGTCGCCGGGCCGCGGTTGGTCGAACTGACCAACTCGTATGCCCAGGCGGAGTCCGCCGTCGAGTATCGGCCTACCTACTCCCGCTGCCGCGCCCTGGCGGATGAACTCTGCGCCCGCTACGAAGTGCCCCTCCCGCCGGCCCCGGCCTGAATCGGTACCACCGCCATGCCCGTGTCCCTTGAACCATTTCACGGCGAAGAGAAACTCGCGGCCGCGCCGGAGCGGGTCTTCGCCGCGTTGACCGACCTCGAAGCCCTGGCCCGCGTGCTGCCCGGATTCGTCTCCTGCGAGCGCATCCCCGACTCCTCTCCCCCCGCGGTACGGGCCGTGGTGCGCCCGGGCCTCTCGTTCCTCCATGCCAACCTCCGCCTGACCCTCACGCTGGCCCAGACCGCGGCGCCTGACACCGCCACCATCCGCATCGCGGCCCAGAGCATCGGCGTCTCGATGCAGGTCGAGTCCTGCATCCGGATCGAGCCCGCGAGCGGCCACGGCGGCGCCTCCACCGTCCGCTGGGAGGCCCGCATCGGGGAGATGTCGGGCCTGATCACCGCGGTTGGCCCGACGCTGATCCGCGCCGCCGCCGACAAGGTCATCCGGGACGCCTGGGAAGGGGTCCGCCGGCGGGTTGAGACCTGACGCGCCGCTCCGGGCGATCGGTGCTCCACGACGAACGTCCGGGCGGGTGGGCGCCGTTCGCGGAGGGTCCCTGGTCGGCAGACACATCCGTCGGCCTGCACTCGACTACTGGTACGCCTCGAACTCCTTGCCCAGCAGCCTAGCCGCGATCTTGAGCTTCATGATCTCGTCCGTTCCCTCGTAGATCCGGCACACCCGCACATCCTGGAGGTGCCGCATCGGTCGGTACAGCTCCGACCAGCCGCGCCCGCCGAAGACCTGGACCGCGCGGTCCGCGGCCTCCCAGGCGGCGTTGCTCGCGTAGTACTTGGCCTCCGCCACGCGGAAGTCGGCCTCCGCCAGGAGGGCCTTGTCCGACGGCTTCTCGTCGGAGGCCTGCTTGGCGATCGCCGCCCGCTCCACCATCGCCTCGCTCGAGGCCCGCAGCACTTCGATCCGCGCGATGTGGTCCTGCACCAACTGGTGCTTGCCGATCGCCTTGCCGTGCTGACGCCGCTCCCGCGCATACCGCAGGGCCTCGGCCAGGCAGTCCTCGATCGTCCCCAGGCACCCAGACGCCACCGAGAGTCGGCCCGAGACCAGCGTGTGCATCGCGATCCGGAATCCGTCCCCCTCCGGCCCGAGCAGGTTCTCGGCGGGGACCGGGTGATCGGTCATCTGGAACATGGCCGTGTCGGCCGTGAACATGCCGGGCTTGGCGTGGAGGGCTTCCTTCTCGAACGTGGCCCCGCCCGTTTCGACGATGAACGCGCTCATCCGGCGCGCACCGCCCGTCGACCCTTCCGGGAACGCGAATACGATGATCGCCTGCGCCAGCGTGCCGTTGGAGATCAGGTACTTCACGCCGCTCAGCACGAATCCCTTGTCCGTCCGCCGGTACGACGTCGTTCCTTCCAGCGGGTTCGATCCCGCCTCCGGCTCGGTCAGCCCGAACGCCAGCGTGCACTGGCCGCGGCAGGAGCCCGGGAGGTAACGCTGCTTCTGCTCCTCGTTCCCGTACCGCACGATCGGGTATTGGCCGATCGAGGTGTGCCCGGAGAAGAAGGTCCGCACCCCGGTGCCCTCCCGGTTGATCCGCGCCAGCGCCCGCGCATAGGTCAGCGCATCGGCTTCCCGTCCGCCGTAGCGCGCCGGCACCGGCATGCCCAGCAGGTTGTGCTCGAGCGCCAGCGACATGATCGCCCCGTTGGGCCGATGCTCCAGGTAGCACAGCTCCTCGATCGGGCGCAGCTCCGTGCAGTAGGCCTCGACATCCGCCAGCAAACAATTGGTGTCATCCCGGCTCATGCACCCTTCCTCAGCCCCGCCCGCGGCCTACAGAGGCTGTTCTCGGATCCGGTCTGGAACTCGAGTGCTCCCGCCGCGCGTGCATCATAAAGGTGGCATCTGGAGCGGCATGGCAGGGATGATACAAGCGGACAACGATGTCTTCAATGCCCGTGCGGGTCGGGATGCGTCGGTTGGAGAAACAGCCACGGCGAGCGCCGTAGCTGGGAGGGTCGGGTGCTCAGGCCGGCCTCAGCTGGCAGCCGGCTTGGCGGCGGCGAACGTGCCGCGGCCGACCTTGCGGAATTGCGACGCGGCCTTCTTGTCCCGGATCTCGCGGATGATCGCGGCGCGGATCGTGGCGGCTGGGGTCTTGCCCTTGGTAGTCCAGAGCCTCTTGGCCCGGATCGCCGCAAAGATCTCCTGGCAGCGCATCGGCTTGCCCGTGTCTGCCAGGACTTTGGCGGCCGCGTCCAGGCCGCTCAGGCGCTTGGCGGCATGGGGCTTCTTCGGCTTGGGTTTGGCCCTGGTGGATTTGGCCTTCTCCGTGGACCCACGCTTGGTCTTGATCTTCTTCATCGCTGTGCTCCGTGAGCGGAATGGCCCGGCCCCACCGCGGGGCCGGGGAGCCCATGGAGCCATCCGGGTGCGCCGAAAGCAAGGTCAATCTGCCGGATTCCGCGGACGTGGGCGGGTTGTGGGCAAAGTCGCGGCGCAATCGCGCCGGCCGGCCCACCCCCCCAGCTGCCAACGTGCGGCGGAACGGCACAAATTCCAGCGGAATCCTGCGAGAATCGCCTTGCTATCGCCCACGGGTATGGCTGGATGTACGCCTGACCTCGGGCCGGATACGCCGGCCCGGGCCAGGAGGCCGGGCATGGCCAAACAGCACGCGCAACCAGCCGCGCCCACGCCCCCCACGGCGGCCACGCCCCCCACGCCCCCCACGGCGGCGGCCGGGGCGAGGAGGCCAAGGCGGGCGGGGACGGGCCAACACGGCGGCCCAGGGCCCAACGTGGGCGCCCCCGGGGCCAACCGGGCCACGCGGGCCGTGGGGTACCTGCGGCGCTCGACCGACCGCCAGGAGCAGTCCATCCCCGACCAGCAGAAGGCGGTCGAGGCGTACTGCCGCGAGCACGGCCTGGAGTTGCTCCGCTGCTACACCGACGACGCCATCAGCGGCACCAGCGCCGCCGGCCGCCGGGCCTTCCAGCAGATGCTCGCCGACGCCCAGGAGCGCGGCGGGGATTTCGGAGTCATCGTCTGCTACGACGTCAAACGCTTCGGCCGCGTGGACAACGACGAGGCGGGGTACTACCGGCACCTGCTGCGCACCCACGGCGTCGAGGTCGCCTACGCCACCGAGGGGTTCAACGGCGGCGAGACCGACGACCTCTTGCGCCCCGTCAAGCAGTGGCAGGCCCGGCAGGAGTCCAAGGACCTGTCCAAGGTCACTATCCGCGGGCTGCTGTCCAAGTCCGAGACGGGCGCCTGGATGGGGGGCGTGCCCCCGCACGGCTACGACCTGCGATACGAGAACGAGAAGGGGCAGTTCCTGTTCACCCTGCGGCACATGCCCGACGGCACCAAGGGGGTGCTGGACGCCAAAGGCCGGCTCACCCGCACGCTGGCGCGGGGCGAGTCCCTGTCCATCTCCAAGCGCGACCGGGCCAAGCTGGCGCCCGGCGAAAAGAGCCGGGTCGAGACGGTCCGGCGGATCTTCGGCATGTATGTCGAGGGACGGGGCCTCAAGGCCATCGCCGACGCGCTGAACCGCGCGGGCACGCCCACGCCGCGCGGGCCGGGCTGGAGCCACATCTACGCCGGGAAGGAGGTCGGAGGAGAACGGGGGTGGAGGGACAGCACGGTGCGTGCGATCCTGGTCAACCCGATCTACACCGGCGAC
>JBGPGM010000111.1:0-6783 GCA_041483855.1 Phycisphaerae bacterium
CCCGCGCACCAACGCCGCGGCTACGCTTCCGCCATGATCAGCCCCGCCCCGACCTCGAAGATCGACCCAACGCTCGCCCGCGCCGTGCTCGCCGAGACCATCCCCGCTACCGCCACGAAGCCCGCGTACATCGTCCTGACCTTTTCCAACACATCCTACGAGATGCACCTGCTCCCCAGATCGCCGGTGGCCACGTCCGTCGGCAAGCGCTGCCTCGGCACGATCACTGCTCGGGCGCTGCGGGTGGACACCGTTGACACGGGCGGTCGCTACGTCGAGCCCGTCTTGGGACGCCCGCGACGCGTCCAGGGCTCCGTCATCGCCGTTGACGAGAAGGCCAACGCCATCATCGTCGATGCCGGGATGCCCATCCATTGCATCCTCACCGACTCGCGCCAGCGTGCCGCGGCGTTCGAGCCGGGCCAGTTCGTCAGTTTCGACGTGCTCGACGGCGCGACATTCACGCCGGCCGCCTAGCGCGGCGCACGCCGCCCATGCACGGATGCCCCGCGCCGCCAGTGGGCCCCCGCTCCTCCTGGTTGACGCCGGGGATGCGGGGTACACTGAAGCAGGGCGATGGAGTCCGCCGCGAACCGGCCGATCACGGCCTGATGACTCCTACCGGAACAAGTGGTTTTCCGCCACCCGCTGCTGGGTGCGGAGCCGCGCCTGGCGCACTGCTCTCCCGCCGGGAAGGCCAGTGGGGCCAGGTGAATCGGTAGGAGCCGTGGATGCGCCGCACCATAACCGTGACCACTCATCGGCGTCCTTCGATCGCCGTCCGTGGCCCGCTTGTCGCGATCGCGACAATCGAGGCCCCGCCGCCAAACCGGCCGATGACTTTGCACCGCAGGAGTCCACGATGGAACAGACCTGGTTCATCGCGGCGATGTGGCTCGGGCTGGCCCTCATCGCCACACTCGTCTCGATCTGGACACGCGTCTCCGTCGCGCTGACGGAGATCGTCATCGGGACTGTCGCCCAACTCGTCATCGGCGCGGCCTTGGGGCAGAACGCGCTGGGCGCGGGCGAGGGGTGGGTCAAGTTTCTGGCCGGCATGGGCGCCATCGTGCTCACCTTCCTGGCCGGCGCCGAACTGGACCCCCGCTCCTTCCGGCGGACGTGGAAGCAGGCCGGCCTGATCGGGCTCGTCTCGTTCGCCGCGCCGTTCCTCGGCGCGGCCGCGGTAGCCAGGTTCGCTCTGGGCTGGCCGGCGCAGCCTGCGTGGCTTGCGGGCGTCGCTCTCTCGACGACCTCGGTAGCGGTGGTCTACGCCGTGCTCCTCGAACTGGGGCTGAACCGGACCGAGTATGGCAAAGTCATCCTCGGGGCGTGCTTCGTAACCGACCTGGGAACGGTCATCGCGCTGGGGCTGCTGTTCGCGCCGTTCACACTCAAGACCGTCTGCTTTGTCGCCGGATTGCTGGCCGCCCTCGCCGTTCTTGTACGGCTCACCGGTCCGTTCTTCCGGCGCTACGGCGGGCGGACGAGCGAACTGGAGGCCAAGTTCCTGCTGTTCACGCTCTTCGGGCTCGGCGGACTAGCGGTGTGGTCGGGCTCCGAGGCCGTGCTCCCGGCTTACCTTGTCGGCATGGTCCTGGCGGGCACCGTCGGGCGCGACCACGCCCTCATCCGCCGACTCCGCACCCTCACCTTCGGGCTGCTGACCCCCTTCTACTTCATCCGCGCCGGCTCGCTGGTCCAGCTCAACGCCGTCGCGGCCGGAGTCGGCGTCTTCGCGCTCCTACTCGCCGTGAAGATGGCCACCAAGTTCGTCGGCGTCTACCCGACCACGCGATGGTTCCGCCATCCCCGCGCCGACGCGGCGTACACCACGCTCTTGATGTCAACCGGCCTGACCTTCGGTACGATCTCGGCGCTGTACGGCCTCAGCCACGGCATCATCGACCAGACCCAGTACTCGCTCCTGGTCGCCACGGTGATCGCCAGCGCCGTTGTCCCGACGTGGATTGCCAACCGCTTCTTCCTCCCGCACCATCACGTCCCGCCGCCGGAGCCCGCTGATGCGCCACCCGCGACCGAGCCGCCCGCCAGCACAGCCAGAGAGCCGGAGGCCGCACGTGTTTAGCCGTATCCTGGTCGGTTACGACGGCTCGCCGCAGGCACGGAAGGCCCTCACCACGGCCCTGGAACTCGCTTCGCGCCTCCAGGGCGAGGTCGAGGCCCTCGTCCTGATCCGCGCCCCCGAGTTCGCCGAACTCGAGGGCGAGGTACAGGCGGCCCTCAAGGAGGCCAACGGGCCGCTCGCCGAGGCGATCCGGTGGGCCAATGCCGAGGCCGCCCGATTCCAGGTTCCCTTCCGCGTCCAGAAGCAACTCGGCCACCCCGCCGAGTCCCTGGTCCGGATTGCGGAGGCCGAGGCGTTCGACCTGATCGTCCTGGGACGCCGCGGGCGGAGCACGGCCGCGCGCTGGATGCTCGGCTCCGTCTCCGAGCGAGTCCTGCAGTACGCCCACTGCCCGGTCATGGTCATCCACTGATAGAAAGATGGTGCGAATGTACAAGCTGATCCTGATCGGATTGGGCGGCGCGGCAGGGACCATCCTGCGGTACCTGCTCGGGGGATGGATCCAGCGCTCCACGTCCAGTTCGTTCCCCACCGGAACGCTTGTGATTAACGTCTCGGGCTGTTTCGCCATCGGTTTCCTGGGGATGCTCTTCACCGGCCCGAGTCTCATCCGCGAGGAGTACCGAGTGGCGGTCCTTGTCGGCATCCTCGGCGGCTACACCACCTTCTCGACATTCGGACGTGAAACATTCCTTCTTGCCGGCGACAGGCAGTACCTTTACGCGACTCTCAACCTGCTCCTGAGCAACACCTTCGGCCTTCTGGCCGTCTGGCTCGGCCACCGCCTGGCCGAGCTCCGGTTCGGAGTCTGAGCCATGAGAATCCCCGAAGACGGCTACCTCCTCCGTGTCTTCATCGGCGAGAGCGACAAGTGGCACGGCAAGCCTCTCTACGAGGCCATCGTCCTCAAGGCCCGTGAGCTGCACATGGCTGGGGCCACGGTGCTGCGCGGCCCGATGGGCTTCGGCGCCCACAGCCGCCTGCACACGGCCAAGATCCTGCGCCTCTCCGAGGACCTGCCCATGGTCATCGAGATCGTCGACGCCAAGGAGAAGCTGGACGAACTCCTGCCCCACATCGACCAGATGGTCCGCGAGGGCCTGGTCACGCTCGAGAGGGTCCGCGTCATCAAGTACCGGGCCGACGCCCCCGCCCCGCCCAAGCCCTGACCGCCCCACCGGACCGTGCCCGCGGCGCCTTCACTAGGACCTGCTCCCCCCGCTGGAGCCGATCACCGCCAACCGCGCCGGCAGCGCGGCCGCGATCACCCGGGGGTCGAGCAGCAACGACACCAGCATCCGCCGCCCCAACGCCGCGCGGAGCAAGCCCCTGAGGACCACCCCGGCGACCATCACGCCCAGCGACGCCACGACGATACCGTGCCCCGGCCCGAGCAGCGGCTCGTCGCCCCAGGCCCGCAGTCGAGCCTTCGCCTCATCGACCGTCATGGAGCCTGTTTTCGCATCACCCATAGCAGTCCGCCCGCGATCGCCAGGCACATCGCCCCCGTCACCCCCGACGCCCACTCTGGGCCTGCCGCCGCGGCGATCCACCGGTACACGCCCGCCAGCAGCAGCCCGATCCCCGAGAGGCTCAGCGCGACCACCATCACCAGCAGACCCACTGCTCCTCCCAGCCGCACGACCATCTCCCGGAGCGAGCGCCCCTCGGCCTCGACCAGGTCGGCGATGCGCACGATGAGTTCGGCGATCGACTTCAGCGCCTAGCCCTTCCGCAGCATCGACCCCAGCAGCAACCCGATCCCAAGCGCAATCCCGACGCTCAGGAGCGGCTTCTCCTTGATCTCGTGCTCCAGGGTCTGCACCCTGGCCTTGCCCTGGTCCATGGCGCTCTCCACCGCCGCGCCCACGCTGTCCTTGGCCAAGGTCGCGCCCGCCCGGGCCGCGTCCACCAGATCGTGCGATACGGCCCGCAGGTCGGACCGCAGCTGGGCCATGTCGGCCTTCAGCGCCGCCACGTCGTCCTGCAACGCGGCGTCGTCCTGGCGCAGCGCCCCCTTTGCCGCCGAAACACCTGTCGTGGTCATGATCATCCCTCCGTTGCAGCTCGGCGCGGGCCGTTAACCGGGCGCGACGAGTTGCCCGGCATCGGACGCTCCGTGCCGAGTTATTGTAGGGGCGCATCGCCCCCGATGGATCGCGCCAAGGAGCCCGCGCGGCTCGACCGTGCAGAACAAGGTGTCATTCCCGTGCCCCGGCCCTCTCGCCCGCGGCCCCTATTCGATCCTCGGGTCCACCCAGCGGTACAGCACGTCCACCGCCAGGTTGAACAGGATCAGCATCGTCGAGAAGATCAGCACCACGCCGGTGATCAGGAACAGGTCCTTGTTCAGCACCGCGTTGACGAAGTGCTGGCCCATCCCCGGCACGCGGAAGACTCGCTCCACCACGAACGACCCCGTCATCGCCAGCGCCGCCGCGGGGCCCAGGAAACTCAGCACCGGCAGGAAGGCGTTCTTGAGCGCGTGCTTGAGGATCACCCGCCCCTCGCCCACCCCCTTGGCCCGGGCCGTTCGGATGAAGTCCGCGTGCAGGCACTCGATCATCCCCATCCGCGTCAGGCGCGCGATGTAAGCCGCGAACGGCAGGCTCAGCGTGATCGCCGGCAGCACCATTCCCCCCGGCCGGCCCCCGTCGGCGATCCGCCCGATCCCCAGCCATACCGTGAAGACCAGGAGAAAGACCGTCCCGATCACGAAGCTCGGCAGACTGATCCCCACCAGCGCCACCGCCAGAGTTGACAGGTCCGCCAGGGAGTTCGGTCGGATCGCGCCCACGATCCCCGCGCCCAGCCCCACGATCAGCGCGATCAGCACCGCCGCGGCCCCGATCGCCACCGACACCGGCAGCGACGCCGCGACGATCTCGTTGACCCGCCAGTCCTCGTACTGCAGGCTCGGGCCCATGTCGAAGACATAGCGCACCGGCGGGGCCCGCCCCTGCGCCAGCGCCTCCCGGGCGCGCTGCGTCGCCGCCCCGCTGATCTGCTCGCGCACCCACTTCAACCCCGAAAGGTTCTCCGCATAAGTCCAGTAGAACTTGGGGAAGCTATCGAGGTTGTACTGGCGCTTCATCGCCTCGACAACCTCCTCCGGCGGCCGGCGCCCCTCGGGGTTCTCCAACGGGTTGCCCGGCACCGCCCACGCCAGGGTGAGCGTGAGCGTGTAGATCACCGCCAGGATCAGCGGCAACTGCAAGAGCCGGCGGACGATCAGGCCTGTCATGGGGCCGCCCCGACCCCCCCGACCGCCGCCTGACCGCCCGGCGCGCGCGCCGGGAGGGCCAGCGGCTTGTCCGCCCCCTTGCCGTCGCCCAGGACGTCGATCTGGTACATGTTTTCTTCCTGGCGCGGGTGCGAACTGATCCCGCTGATCCGGTCGGGGTTGAACAGGTACACCTGCGAGTAGTGGAAGAGCGGGATCACCGGCAGTTGGTCGTCCACGATCATCGCCTCCGCCTGCTCCAGGATCCGCAACCTCTTGGGCGCGTCCACCTCGGACGCCGCCCGCTCCAGCAGGGCGTCGTAGGCAGGGTTGGAGAAGTTGCGGTCGTTGTTGCCGTCGCCGGTCTTGTTGATGTCCAGGAACGTCAGCGGGTCGCCGTAGTCGCCGTACCAGCCGGCGCGCGACACCATGAAGTTGTGCTTCTTGAGGTCGTTCCGGAAGACCTTGATCTCCTTGGTCACCAGCGTCACCTGGATCCCCAGGTTCTCCTCCCAGTCCTTGGCCACGACCTCGGCGATCAGGTCGTGCCCGCCGTCCTTGTTGAAGAGGATCTCGACGGTGATGAATCCCCGCCCGCCCGGGTAGCCCGCCTGGGCCAGCAGCCGCCGGGCCTGTTCGACCGCCTCCGGCCCGTCCGAGGCGCAGGGCAGCCCCGCGGGCGAGTGGTATCCCGCCAGCGACCCCGGCGGCACGAGCGTGCGGGCCGGGCGCTCGCCGATCCGCCGGGCCTGCTCGGCGACCCGCCGCTTGTCAACCGCCATCGACAAGGCCCTGCGCACCCGTGGGTCGGCGAAGGGGTTGTCGCGCCCGTCCTGCAGCTTCGCCTCGCAGTTGAAGTTGTAGAAATACGTCCCGAACGCCGGGAACGCGCTGATGTTCTTGCGCGGGTCCGGCGGCAGCGCCCGGTCGATCGCTATGGGGTCCCACCCCAACGCCCGCATCCGGTCCACCTCCGCCCGGTGCTCCCGGTAGAACTCCTCCTTCTGCGCCAGCATGTCCCCCCGGTACGTCGGCGTCACGTCGCTCACCCAGTCCACCGCCCCCGAGCGGAACGCCAGCACCGCGGCGTTGGGGTCCTCGACCGACGGCACCGCGACCGTGTCGATGTTGATCGAGGCCCGGTCCCAGTACGTCGGGCTCTTGGCGAAGCGCATGTCGCGCTTGAACCGCCACGCCGTCAGCCGGAACGGTCCGTTGCTCACCAGATACGGCGGCTTGGTCCATCCCGACTGCACGTTCAGCCGCCCCGTCGCCGGATCCGGCCTCTCGTACCGCTCCACCAGCGGCGGGTACACCGGGTAGAAAACCGCAAACCCGCACAAGTCCAGGAAGTACGGCGCCGGGCGCGCCAGTTCCACGCGCAGCGTCCGATCGTCCACCGCCCTGACTCCCACCTGCTCGTCGAACTTGGCCTTGGTCTGCTCCCACAGGACCGCCGCGTCGTCGCCGG
>JBGPGM010000112.1:0-6741 GCA_041483855.1 Phycisphaerae bacterium
CCCTGGACCAGCACGATCTGGTACATCAAGCGATCGGAAGTCTCGCTCTCGCCGGCGAAACCTGTCCACTCGTCGGTCACCTTGGGGAACTGACCCTGGACAAGGTCGTCCCGTTGCGCCGCCAGTTCGGCCATCACCGCCTGCACGCCCGACCACGCCAGCGCCCGCGCCTGGACGCGCCGTAGCGCCGCATCCGCCGCGTGCGCCTCCGCGTCGGCCAGGAACATCACGGTGGACCCCACCAGCGCGCCGATGGTGATCGTCACCAGCGCCGCCAGCAGGACCACCGCGCGTCGTGTTCTGAGCCGGCGCATCAGCTGCCCCTCCACGCCGCCGACGGTCCGTCCGGGACCACGATCACGCGCAGCCGGTCGGGCTCACCCCAGCGCTGGTCGGCCGCCGTCGCCGCGGCATCGCCGCTGTCCCTCGAAGCCGCCTTCTCGCGCCCGAGGCCCTCGAACCACACGGCGACCTCCACCGCCACGGGCAACCCGCCCTCGGTCAGGCTGTTGAACGAGTCGCGCCATTGCTGGCCGTCGTAGTACCGCAACCGAAGCCGCCGAACACGCTCCGACACCACCTCCATCGACCCCTCACCGCCTCCCCCCGCCGCGCCGGTCGTGTTCCAACGCCGCGCACTCGCCCGTCCGCTCGACGGATCGAAGGCGTACTCCGACCCCTGCAGGTCGCGGCGCGTCCCCGCCGTCGCCTCCACGCCGGAGCCGGCCGAGACCGGCAACCACACGCCGCGGCTCATGATCCGCAGGCGCGTCGATGTCCCGTCGATCCCCGCCCCGGCGCCGGCATCGCCGGCCAACCCGGCCAGCAGATCATCCTCCATGCGCTCGACTACCGCGTCGCCCGCTTGCAAGTCGCGCGCTCCGCGCGCCAGCACCGTTCGCCGGTCCAGCAGGTCCCAGATGAAGGTCAGCATCGCGCCCAGCAGCAGCGAGATCAGCGCGATCGCCAGCAGCACCTCGATCAGCGTGAAGCCCCCGCGAGGTGGACGCTTCATGGCCGACCTCCCCCGGCCGGCCGTCCCGGCCCCGCGCTGGGCGTCGGCGTGCCACCGCTCGCTCCGCGCCGCGCCGCGCCCGACAGGTCATCCGCACGCCCGACTGTGTCCTCCCCCTTGGCCGCCAGTCGGACCAGTTGCCGCATCGTGTACGACACCCCCGCGCCCCCTCCACCCACGTCCGCCGACTTGCTCGCCGTCACCGTGACCAGCGTCAGCCCATCGAACGGCGAAGGCTCGGTCCGGATCCGCAACTCCCACGGCGTCGCCGCCGAACCATCATCCGGCGCCGCCTCGCCCGCCGCGTCATCGCGCCAGGGGCGCACCGGCCCGTTGAGCCCCTCGGCCGTCTCGATCCCCCCCTCCATCTTGGCCATCGCCGAGCGGGCCAGGTCCACGGCGTGCTCCTTGTCGCGCGCTGCCCGCAGCGTCGCCACCGACTGGCCCACCAGCGATAGGATCACCATCCCCGCCGTGACGAACAACGTGAGCGCGAGCATCACCTCCATCAGCAGCGCTCCGCGCCGCGCCGTGACCCCGCGCTCGGCAAAGGCCTCCCGCATCAGCGACCGCCTCCTTCGCTCCCGCCCGGCCCCGACGAGTCCTCACGCCGGGCCGGCGGGCCCGCATCGTCACGCGATCCTTCTGCCGTCACCCCATCCACCGCCACCCGCGACGCCGTCACCGCACCGGTCCACCCGTTGATCTCCAGGCGCACCGCTTGCCCCGGGTCGCCGCTGGCCGCCCCCAGCCTCACCAGGTACCGCGGTCCCGCCGGAACAACCCGCCCATCCGGGAAGAACACCGCCACCACCACGTCCGCGTCCGCCTGACCGTCCTGTGATGGACCTGCCGCCGACGCCGGGTCCGCCGGCTCGCCAGCGCCCCCGACCACGCTCCCCAAGTCTCCCTTGCCCCGTGGCGGCGTCGCCGTGATCCGCACCCCCGGCGGCAGCGTCACCACCCGCCCCACCCCCCCCACATGCCCGCGGCCGGTCCCGGACGCGCCGCCATCGCGCCCGCCCGGGCTGCGCGCCGGCGCTTCCTCGCCCACCTCCGACGGAATCGACATGGGCGCGGCCCGGAGTTCCATCGCCCCGGCGCCGCCCCGGCTCGCACGGGCCACGACCTGGATCGGAACACCCTGCCGTTGGCAGTCCGCCCGCGCCAGCATCAGCAGCGCCTCCACCTGGTTCTGTGCCTCGGTGAACTCCGAGCGGCTAAGCGTCGAAAGCGTCTGCGGCAGCACCAGCCCCATCACCAGCACGATGAGCACGATCACGACCATCATCTCGAGGAGCGTGAAGCACCGCGCACCGCGACGATCGTGCACGCCCTGCATTTCCAGCGCACGGTGCAGCATCGACCTGAGCCCCCCGTAAGAACGACGGGGAGCGGTCACCCCTACTTCCCCGACTTCGACGACGGCGGCGGGCCTGCCTCGCCCGACCCGCTGTCCGTGCCATCACCGCTCTTCTTGTGGAACCGGATGTCGTCGGCCGTGCCGTCTTCACCGTCCGGGCCGTAGGACCACAGGTCGTACGTCGGGTCCGACCCCTCTTCCGTAATCACCTTGTACCCCCACTCATGCCCCCAGGTGTCCTTCGGAATCGGCTCCTTGGTGAAGCTCCGCCATAGCGACTGGTCCGCGTCCTTGTCCAGCTGGTCCTTGTTCCACAGGACCGCCAGCCCTTCCTGCTCGGTCGGGTACCGCTTGAACTCCAGTTGGAATGAGTCGAGCGCCTGCCCGAGCGACGCCAACTGGATCTGCACCGTGCGCGTCGTCGCCGTCTTGCTCGTGGACATCAGGTTGACCGTCACCAGCCCGGCGATCGCCAGGATGATCACGATCACGATCATCACCTCCAGCAGCGTAAACGCACGGGCCGCTCGTCTGGTGCCTGTCTGCATGGTCCCGGTTTCCTTTCCCTTAGCGTTCAGGAGGTCCATCTCGTCGCCACGCCGGGCCGGCCTTTCGGCCGACCCACCCGCTCAGTGTACCGGGTACGCGGCCCGCGGTCGGCAGCCCTCCCCCCCACCCCTGGAAAAAACTTTCGGCCGATGTTCGAGTCCTGTCAGCAAGATGTCCGGCCGCTCGCTCCCCACAAGCCTCTCGCCTCACTTCACCTGCTGGCTCAGCTGCGTCATCGGCACGATCAGCGCGATCGCCACCAGCCCCACCACCAGGGCCAGCGCCACCAGCATCAGCGGCTCGATCAGCTTCACCGCCACCGACAACTGCCGGTCGATCCGCTGCTCCAGCGTCTCGGCGATCGTCACCAGCACGTCGGCCAGGTTGTTGGCCGACTCGCCCACCGAGATCATCTCGATGATGTCGTCATCGAACAGGCCGCTCTCGGCCAGCGGCGGCGCCAGCGACTGCCCCTGCCGCACCGCCTCCGTCGCCCTCTCGATCGCCGCCTCCATCAGCGCGTTCCCCGTCGCCTGGCGCGCGATCTGCATCGCCGACAGCATCGGGATCGAGTTGCCCAGCAGCGTCCCCAGGATCCGGCAGAACCTCGCCGCGGCCAACGCCCGGATCAGCGACCCCACGACCGGCATCGCCACCTTGACGGCCTCCCATTGCGCGCGCACCGCCCGGACCTTGGACGCCCGCCACGCCGCGATGATCGCCGCCACAAGTCCCGCCAACGCGAGAAGTCCGTACTGTCTGATCACCACGCTCAGGCCGAGCACAGAGCGTGTGAGGATGTTCAGCTTCCCGTCCGCCTCCAGCCCCGCGAAGATCGGCCGGAACATCGGGATGAAGTAGCCGAACACAAGGCCCATCACGAGCGTCCCGAACACCACCAGGACTGCCGGGTAGATCATGTTCCCGACGACCTTGGAGCGCAGCTCCGCCTGCCCGTGCAGGAACTGCCCCAGGCGCGCCAGCACGCCCTCCAGGAAGCCCCCCTTCTCGCCGGCTCGCACCATCGCCACGTGGATCGTGCCGAAGACCTCCGGGTGCGCGCCCATCGCCTCGGCTAGTTCAGTCCCTTCCGCCACGGCGTCGGCCAACTCGCCGAAGACCTTCGACAGCGCCGGCGCGGACTTCCGCGCCCCCAGCAGCCGCAGCCCCCTCAGCAGCGGTACACCCGCCCGCAGCAGGTCCGCCAGCTGCGTGTACGCCGTCGCCAGCTGGCGCGCCGACACCCGCCGGCCGAAGGACGCGGCCCGCGCCTCCCTCTGCTCGGCCACCGCCACCGGCGTCAGCCGGCGCGTCTCCAGCTCCGCGAGCACAGCCTGCTCGCTGCCGCCCGCGAGCACCCCGGCGACACGCTCGCCGGCCGCGGTCAGCGCCGTGTACCGGAAACTCGGCATGCGATTGGGCGCCCCGCGAGCCTCAGCCTCCCGCGCGCGGGCCCTTGTCCTTCTCCTTCTCCTTGTCCTTCTTGTGGTCAAGGCCCAGGAGCTCGTCGATCTTCTTGGTCATCGCCTCATCGTCCGGCTTGACCTTCGGCTCGAATCGCGCCACCACATTCCCCTCCTTGTCCACCAGGAACTTCGTGAAGTTCCATTTCGGCTCGCCGCCGATCGGCGCCGGCTGCCCCGTCAGCGCCTTGTAGAGCGGGTGCTGGTCGTCCCCCTTGACGCTGATCTTCTCGAACATCGGGAACGTCACGCTGTACTTGGACTTGCAGAACTCCGCGATCTCCGTGTTCGACCCCGGCTCCTGGTGCCCGAAGTTGTCCGCGGGGAACCCCAGGATGACCAGGCCGCTGTCTTTCCTGCTCTCGTACAGCTTCTCCAGCCCCTCGTACTGCGGCGTGAATCCGCACTTGCTGGCCACGTTCACCATGAGCACCACCTTGCCCTTGTACGCGCTCAGGTCCTCTTCGGTGCCGTCGATGCGCTTCATCTTGAACCCAAGCACGTAGGCCGGGTCTTCCTTCTTCGGCGCCGGCTGCGCCCCCTTCTCCGCGGGCTTGGCCTTGGGTGGGTCCATCGCCGGTATCGCCCCGGCCCCGAACCCCGCCACCAGGCCCGCCACCGCTAACACCGGCGCCACGAGCAGACACGGGCACATTCTGCATGACATCACAAGGCCTCCTTGTTCTGATCCCCACTTTCATCGATCGTCAACGCGTCGCCGGTCAAAGTCTACGCGATTCCTCCGCGTCAAACGAGCCGCAAGGACGTTCTCCCCGGAGCACAGGAAGATCCCGGAGAGAGACAAGGCCGCGGTCTGGGCTGGATGTTGCGCGCACCGGCTTCCCGAGGACACGCAGGCGTCCACCCCAGGTTCTCCATCCCCGTTTTCTGTCTTCCTCCGTGTTCTCCGTGCTCTCCGTGTTGAATCCTCCCGTTCCCTACACTTGCCCATGGTCGAACTGACCCGCACCGTCCGCTTCAGCGTAAACCCCGACTCCCTTTCTTCCAAGCCCCAGCCGCCCTCCAACACCTTCGCCGCCTACCCCTCCATGCGCGGCCTGGGCCGCCACTACGAACTCGACATCCGCTGCCGCGGCGATGCCGACCCCACGACCGGCTACTTCCTGAACATCAAGGAGATCGACGAGGCCGCCCGGGCCGCGGCGGTGCCCCTCATCGAACACGCCTGCCGCGAGCGGCCCCACGCCGAACCCGCCCAGGTTCTTGGCGACCTGGTTCCACGCCTCAACGCGGCTCTGGGCGGGCGGCTCGCCTCCGTGCGCTGGCGGCTGAGTCCCTACTATTCCGTCGAAATGGCCGCCTCAACGCCGACCGCCGAGCACACCGGCCAGCGTGCCCTGATCCGCCAGCAGTTCGAGTTCGCCGCCTCCCACCGCCTGCACGTGCCGGCGTGGACCCCCGAACAGAACCGCGCGGCCTTCGGCAAGTGCAACAGCGCCAGCGGGCACGGCCACAACTACCGCGTCGAACCCTGTGTCGAGGTCTCGCTGGCCGCCAAGGCCGGACCACCGTTCACCCTGGCCGATCTGGAGCGACTCACCCACCAGACGATCATCGCCCGCTTCGACCACAAGCATCTCAACGACGACACCGCCGAGTTCGGCCCCCGTGGGGGTGGCGGCAACCCCTCCGTCGAGAACATCGCCCGCGTGTGCTACGGCCTGCTCGCCCCGCAGGTGGCCGCCACCGCCCCGGGAACTGCCCAACTCCGTTCGCTAACCGTTTGGGAGACCGATAAAACCTCGTGTACATACCCCGCCTGAACATCTTTGAAATGTTCGGTTGTTCCAGGGCCGGGGCCCGATAGACTCGATCGCTCATGGGGATCGCAACGCTCCTTCTCGAACGCGGCCTGATCAACAAGGCCCAACTCGACGAGGCCGTCGCCCAGCAGCGCGCCACCGGGGAGCGTCTAGACCGCGTCCTGGTCCGTTTGGGTCTTGTCAGCCAAGATCAGGTCCTGAGCGTCATCGGCGACCAGTTCCACATGCCGGTCGTTGACCTGCTGACCATCGAGGTCAAGGCCGAGGTCCTGAGCGCCCTGCCCGCCAAGCTCGTCTATCGCCAGAACTGCGTCCCGATCGCCAAGGAGAACGGCACCCTCACCGTCGCCACCAGCGACCCGTTCGACCTGGCCGTCCTGGACGAACTCCGTCTGCTCACCGGCTGCTCCATCGAGGTTGTCCTGGCCGACGAGGCCGAACTCCGCAAGTTCATCCGCGCCAACTACGGCGTCGGCGGCGACACCCTGGGCGAGATGACCTCAGGGACAGGCGGCACAGGAGCCCCGCCTGTGTCGGAAGCCCCGGGCTTCGGCGACGAGATCGACC
>JBGPGM010000113.1:0-6730 GCA_041483855.1 Phycisphaerae bacterium
ATCCCGATCCCCGTGCCGTCGATCAGCACGCCGCGCTCGACCTCGCCGCGGCTGACCGCCGTCGCCACCAGGTACGCGGAGTCCGGGTAGTCCGTCGGCTCGCCCGTCATCGTTCCCATGAGCACCGCGTCGTGCCCGAGCGACCGCAGCCGGTCCAGCAACGCCCTGGACGCCTGCACCCCGCGGTGGTCGGCCCCGATCGCCAGCCTCACGAGTCGATCTCCTTGAGACGCCGCTCGATCAACTCCCGCATCCGCGCCGCCGTGGCAGTGTAGACCTCCATCCCCCGCCCCATCGGGTCCGTCACATCGCCGCCGTCCGGGTCGAACGTCAAGACCTTCCCCGCCGCCGTCGGATCCAGCGCCAGCACCGCCTGCACGTGCGACTTGGTCATCGCGTACACCACGTCCGCCTCGGCGATCATCTGGCGCGTCAACGAACGCGAGCCCCGCCCCACCGGCTCGATCCCCAGTTGCTTGAGCGCCGCCCGCGCCTCGGGCGCCACCGGCAGCCCCGGCGCCGCCGTCGTCCCTGCCGACGACACCCGCGTGCGCAGGCCCCCGCCCTTCTCGGCTCGCCGGCGGGCCAGCAGGTCCGCGGCGATCGCTTCGGCCATCGGGCTGCGGCACGTATTGCCCGTGCACACGAAGAGGATCAGCCGCTCCAGTTGCTTGCGCACGTACCGCTCCTCGTAGGCGCCGGGGCGCACGAGCTCGTAGCCATTCCCCTTGGCATCATCCTCGCTCAACAGGATCGCCGTGCCGGGCTTGGAGAGCGGCGCAGGGCCGTCATCCAGGACGGACCCGATCGTAAGGCCGAGGGACTCGAGCGCGGCCGCCGCCATCGCCGCCTCGCGCGCCGCCTTGGTGGGCCTGCCGCCTTCGCCGGGTACCTCCATGACCAGCACTGGCCCGTCCACCCGCTGCACGACCGCACGGGTCGAGTCATTCGCCGTGATGCGCACCGCCAGTGTCACGGCCCCATCGGCGCCCGCGCCCGGGCCCATCCACGCGCCGGGCGCACCGATCCGCCCCTCAACCTCCCTGGCCCGATCCGGGGAGAACCGCCACAGGAACACTGCCGGCCCGGGGGCCAGGCGCAGCAGCAGCCGCCGATGCACGGGGGAGCGGACCTGCAGCGCCGCGATCGCTTCGTCCACGGATCTCGGGTGCCACGCCGGCGGGATCGCTCCCCGGGCCAGCTCCGGCCGGCCCAATCCACCCAGGCGCTGGCGCACTTCTTCGGGCGCTCGGCCCCACACCGCCCCGGCCAGGTACCCCGTTTCACTGGGCAGCACGACCACCTGCCCCGCCGAAAGGGCGTCGGCGGCTTGGTCCGCGGACGCGATCCGCCGCACCGGCATCCGGGCCGGCAGTTTCCTGGTCTGTTCGCCCACCGCAGGAGTATCCGTCCGTTGTCGGGGCGGATCAAACCGGCGAGAGTGCCGTCCGTATAAAACCCAAGCGACCGCGGCAGGGGACACCCGGAATGTTCGGACCTCCGGCGCATTGCCGGTCCGGGTCGATAACGTGAGGTACACTTCTCATCTGAGGTTTGGCGGGGGTGCGGGCTGCGCGCGGAGGAGGGCCGCAGGTTCGCGGTGAAGCAGGTTCCCTATATTGCCGGGATGGGATCATCCGGGGGCGGATGGACGAACAGTGTCGCGGCGCCGGTGGTCGTCCCAGGAGTTTGTGGCCATGAAGAACACGCAGAACACGCACAGCCCCCTAAAGAGCGGCCTGACTACGCGGCAAGCCTTCACGCTCATCGAGTTGATGATCGTGCTGGTGATCATCGGGATCGTGCTGTCGATCGTGCTGCCGACGCTCAGCGGCGCCCGCACGCGGGCCCGGGCCACGGCCACCCTGGTGCTGCTCAAGGACCTCGGGGGGGCCTCCGCCCAGTTCCAGAACTCGGAACGCCGCCTGCCGGGGAACTTCTCGCAGGTGGACATGGGCAGCAACGCGAACTTCGCCCGCGGATTCTCCGCCATGCAGAACATCATGCTCGACCTTGCCGGCGGAACCGTCAACGAGACGGCCAACGGCGCCACCATCGTGGCCGTCGGCCCCTCGGCCGCGGGGACGGTGAATGTCCGCATCGACCAGATCGGGGCTCCCGCCGAGGTCAAGGGTGTGCTCAACAAGGGCTACTTCAAGCCGGACTCGAAGAACTACGTCCCACAGGGTCAAGCCGGCCAGCAGGTCGGCGTGCGTGAGCACTGGGTCCTGCCCAGCGTGGTGGACTCGTTCGGCCAGCCGGTGCTCGGCTGGGTGCAGGACGACCTTCCCGCCGCCAACCCGTCGTTCGCCACCATGGACTCGTCCACCCGCGCCAAGTTCTACTGGAACTCCAACGCCGCGTTCCTGCAGGCCACCAACCTCGGGAACCTGGGCGAGAACCAGACCATCCTGAGCCTCATCGGCCAGGGGCGGCCCGTGGCGAACATCGTCGGCAGCATGGCCGGCCTGCTGGGCCACCGCGCCTTCCCCATCGACCCCACCGCCGTTCCGCCCCAGCCGGCGGCGCCCCGCGGCGCCATCGTCTTCCACTCCGCCGGCCCCGACGGCGTGTACCTGGGGATGACGGACCGCGGCGGGAAGATCGCCACGACCCCGGTGAACGGCGGTGTCGTGCGATACAGCACCTCCAACGACCCGCTCGACTACTTCGACGACATCGTCCTGACCGCGGGCAACTGACCCTGTGCAGGGCGGGCGTCCCCGCCCGCCTCCCGCCTCCCGCGTGCCGCGTCCTGACCACAGATCTGTGGTGGCCGCCGAGTGGGCTTGACGCGCTGACCGCTTCCCGCGAATGTGGGGGCGTGTCGGCCGGCTCCCTCCAGGTTCCCTTCCCGCCACGCCCGCGCCCAGCGCGCCGCTCGCTTATCGCGTTCGCGGCACTTGCCGCGGGGTTCGTCATCGCCCGGGCGATGCCGGATCCCCCGTCGCCGGTCCTCTGGTTCGCCGCGTGCCAGGCCGTGCTGATCCCGGCGCTGCTCAGGCGCGGCTTGGCCTGCAGAGTCGGGCTCACCGCGGCGGCGGTTCTCTTCGGCGCGGGCTGGTTCGACCTGCGGGTTCAACAGCTTCCGGCGGACTCGCTGCTTCGGTTGATCCCGTCCAACCCGACCCCCCAAGGGGCGCTCGTGACGGTCGAAGGGATCGTCCAGGATCGGCCAAGCCCCGCGCCGCCCGCGCGCGGCGCGCTGGGCAGGTTCAGCCCTGTCGGTGAGACCACGAAGTTCACATTCGGGACGAGCGGCCTGAGCGCGCCCGGCGGGGGCGGCGATACCCCGTGCAGCGGCGAACTCTCCGTAAGCGTGCGCAGTCCCGCCGCCGGCATCGAGCCCGGGCAGTGGCTGCGCCTGACCGGGCATTTCCGCCCGCTCGAACCCCCGGCCAACCCGGGCGAACCCGACCGCAGGGAATCCGGCGCCCAGGACCATCACGTCGGCCGCCTGGCCGTGCCCAGCGAGGCGTTGATCGAGCCGCTCGGGCCCGACGACTCCCTCTCCGGAGGCGCCGCATCGGCCTGGGCCTCGCTGCTCGGCGCCCTTCGTGCCCGCGCCGGTGATTCGCTCGACGCGGCCGTCGCGCCCGTGCCCGCACCATCCTCTCCGCGCCACGGCGCGGACCATTCGACGCGCGCCCGCGGGCGGGCGCTCCTGGCCGCCCTGCTCCTGGGCCAGCGTGAGCCGGCGCTGGACGACGTCGGACCCGCCTTTACGCGCCTGGGACTGGTCCACCTCATCGCCATCTCCGGCTTCAACCTCGCGGTCATGGCCACCGTCGCGCTGTTCCTCATCCGTTTCCTGGGCGAGAGCCGGGCCTCCGGTTGGCTCGAACCGGCGATCGTCGCCTCGCTGGTCGTCGTGTACATGCTCATCGTCCCCGCCGAAGCGCCCGTCGTCCGGTCCGGCCTGATGGTCCTGGCGTTCCTGGCGGCAGAGGCCTCCGGACGGCGTTACGACCGCCTGACCCTGCTCGGCTGGATTGCCGTCACCCTCCTGCTCTGGCGGCCGATGGACCTCTGGTCCATCGGTTTCCAACTTTCCTTCGGCATCGTCGCTGTCCTGCTCTGGCTCGGGCCCAGCGTCCAGGACCGGCTCTTCGGCGTACCCCTGCGCGGCACCATCCAGCCGCACGCCGACAGCATGGTGCGAGCCGCCGGACGCGCCGGGGCGAACTACCTCAAGTCCCTGACCAGTTCCAGCCTCCTGGCCTGGGCCGTCGCCGCACCGACCGTCGCCTGCCAGATCGGCCTGGTCAGCCCGCTGGCGCCGCTGACGACCATCATCGTGCTGCCGATCACCGTCGGGGTCCTGTGGGCCGGGTATATCGCGCTGGGATTGTGACCAAGTGACCGTCACGGTGGCGGTTGTACGCGACGGGTCGGGCGTGCCGGGAGGTCTCCGGCCAGTCGTCGCCGCGAGCATGTCGTCCGGGAGGGATTCGAGCCCCGGATGGCCGCAAACTCAGCACGTCGGGTTGCCGTTCCCGTGCGTGCCACGGTTCGGCGAGACCGGCAGAATGAACATGACCGCGCCTGTGCCGCGACGGTCCCGCGGCCGCGTATACCCTTGGGATGCCCCCCTGCATCCCCAGGAGACGACCCGTGAAGCTCACAACTACCGCGGTCGTCGTGGCCGGGATCGTCTTGGCCGCTGTCGCACGGGTGGCGGTTGCGCAGGACAAGCCCGCGAGCCCGAACCCGCCGACGAAGCCAGCGCCAGCCAAGCCCGCAAGCCCGGAACCGCCGGCAAAGCCCGAGCCGAGCAAGGAGGTCCAGCCGATGACGGCCGAAGAGGTGTTGGCCAAAATGGCGGAGGCGTACAAGGGCTGCAAGAGCTACGAGGACGAAGGGGAAGTCGCCATCAAGTTCGATACCCCGCAGCGCCAATGGACCGACCGCCGGCCCTTTAAGACCGCGTTCGTCCGTCCGAACAAGCTTCGGTACGAGTTCACGAGCAATCTCGGGCCCGTGCCTCCCGGCCCGAGCAGGCGGTACGTCGTGTGGGCCGACGGGACGAAGATCCGCTCGTGGTGGTCGATCCAGCCGAAGGTCGACACGTTCTCCTCCATCGACATGGCGCTCGCGGGTCCGACCGGGGTGTCCGGGAGGTCCGCCATCACGGTGCCGTCCTTGCTGTTCGACATGCAACGTGTGACGCGCCGCGACCAGCTCGCGAGCCCGACGCTGGCGGGCGAGGAGCAAGTGGACTCGGCGGCGTGCCTGAAGGTGGAGGGCAAGGGGAGGAGGGGCGAGCCGGTCACCCTCTGGTTGGACAAGGAGATGTTCCTGATCAGGAAGATCTTCCAGACGCTCCAGCTCACGGGCTTCACGACCGAGTTGACCACGACGTACAAGCCCAAGGTCGGGACCGTGATCCCAGACGACACGTTCCAGTTCACACCCCCCAAGGAGTAGCCGGGCGGTCGAGAACTCCTGGGATTGCGTCCAGCTGTCGGTCACGGTGCCGGTGGCCGGGCCCGCCGCCGTGCTCTGATCGAAGGGGCGGCGACTCCCGGCCGCAGGCCGTGCAAGCCAGTGGGCCCTGCGGGAGGCAAGGAGGCCTCGAGATGGCACGTTACCCCATCCGGGCGGTGTACTGCACGGAGCCCTTCTGCAACGACGGCTCGCCGATGGCCGCGGTGATCAAGGGCCTCAAGCGGGTCATGGCCGGGGAGTACAGCCGCGAGCTGTCCGAGAAGACCTTCGAGGGCAAGTGCCGCCTGATCCGCCTGGGCTTCCGCCAGGGCGGCATCGCCGGGTACGGACTGCGGCGGCTGTTGGTGGACGCCACGGGCCAACCCCGGTGTGTCCTGGAGCACGGCCAGCACAAGTGCATCCAGAACGACCGCGTCGTGCTGGTGCCCGGCCCGCCCGAGGAACTGGCGGTCCTCCGCTGGATCTTCGAGCAGGTCGCCCGGCACGGCCGGACCCCCACCTTCATCGCCCGGTCGCTGAACCGCCGGGATGTGCGGTCCCCGGAGGGCAGGCCGTGGACCAGCCAGCGGGTGGGCCACATGCTGGCCAACGAGAAGTACATCGGGCACCTGGTCTTCAACAGGTTCTCGACCAAGCTCCAGGCCCCCCGGGCGCCCAACCCCGCCGAGCGGTGGGTCCGCGTGGACGGGGCATTCGCGCCCGTGGTCCGGCCCGAACTCTTCTTCAAGGCCCAGGCGGTGATGGCCGGCTGGACCACGCGGATCAGCAACGAGGCCGCGCTGGCCACGCTGCGGGCGCTGCTGGTCAAGCACGGGGCGCTCTCGGCCAGGCTGATCAACGCCACCAAGGGGATGCCGGGCAGCGTGTTCTACGAGAACCGCTTCGGCGGGCTCAACCGGGCGTACGCCCTGGTGGGGTACAAGCCGCGGCGCGACTACCGGTACATCGAGGGATACACCCGGCGCACCCGCCTCCGCGCGGCGCTGCGAGACGACGTGGCCCGGAGGCTGCGCGAGCGCGGGTCGGCGGTGGAGCGGGAGTCCAGGGCGGTGCTGGTGGTCGACGGCCGGCGCCGGGTGGCGGTCATGCTCGGCCGCTTCAGGCCGACGCCGGGCGGCCCGCGCTGGCTGGTGCAGGTCCACATGACGCCTCAGCCCGACTGGGTGCTGATCGCCCGCCCCGACCCGCAGGGGGCCGTCCAGGATTACTGGCTGGTCGCCGGCGGGGCACACTGCATCCTGCTGGGGGTGCGCCACCGCACCCACCGGGACAGGCACCAGGC
>JBGPGM010000114.1:0-6728 GCA_041483855.1 Phycisphaerae bacterium
ATCGGCCGTCGAGGAGACGGTCAAGATGCTCAACCGTGTGGGGGCGCGGGAATCGGACTGGACGGACGTGGCGGTGGGGGCGGGGCTGGCGCTGGCGCCGTCGCTGTGCGTGATCTGGCTTGGGCTGGGGCTGACGGCGCTGGGGCTGCTGGTGGTGGTGGAGTTCGTGGCGGGCCCGCTGTGGCTGATGGGGAACCGGCGGCTGTGGGTGGTCGGGATCGAGGGGCGGAGCCTGGCGCTGTTCATCGACGGGGCGGCGGCGTTGGCGTTCTCGTTCACGGTGCTGGTGGAGGTGGCGCGCCTGGCGCTGAGCGGGCCGTGGGCGGTGACGGCGATCGCGCGCAACGTGGTGAACGAGGCGGTGCGCCTGAAAGTGTCGCTGGTGTTCGTGATCCTGTTGATCTTCGCGCTGGCGGCGCTGCCGGGGCTGCTGCACGAGAGCACGCCGCTGCGCTACCGGGTGCAGTCGTTCCTGCAGTACGGCACCGGGGGCTCGTTCCTGATCATCGCGCTGATGGTGGTGTTCCTGGCGGTGGGGAGCGTGGCGTTCGAGCAGCGCGACCGGGTGATCTGGCAGACGATGACCAAGCCGGTGGCGGCGTGGCAGTACCTGCTGGGCAAGTGGCTGGGGGTCTCGATGATGGGGGCGGTGCTGCTGGCGGTTTCGGCGTCGGGGGTGTTCCTGTTCACGACGTACCTGGCGGAGCAGAAGGCGATCGGGGAGACGGCGCCGCACCAGCCCCGGGGCGCCAGCGAGGACCGCTGGATCCTTGAGAACCAGGTGCTGGCGGCGCGCACGCGCGTGCGGGTGGCCATCCCGCCGGTGGACAACGAGGCGCTCGCCCGGGCGGTCGAGGAGCGGGTCACGCTGGCCAGGCGGGCCGACGCGAACTACCAGGACACGCAGGCGGAGCGGGACAACATCGCCAACGAACTGCTCACGCAGGCGCGCCAGCAGTTCCTGAGCATCGAACCGGGCGGCATCAAGCCGTACGTCTTCCAGGGGCTCGAGCGGGCCCGGGAACGCGCCGAGCCGCTGGTGGTGCGGTACCGCATCGACGTGGGCTCCAACGATCCGCGCATCACCTACCGGATCACGTTCCACGTGGCCGACGCCGCGCCGCGCGTCGTCTCGGCGCCTCTCGGCCAGACCCTGACGCTCCCCGACATATACCCCACGGCGATCGACGAGCACGGCCAGTTGCAACTGGACGTGGCGAACGGGGACGTGGAACGCGGCGTCCTGAACGCCGAGACGATCACGTTCCCGCCGGACGGGCTGGAGGTGTTCTATTCCGTGGGGAGTTTCCGGATGAACTTCCTGCGCGTCATGGTGGTGCTGTGGCTGAAACTGGCGTTCCTGGGCGCGGTGGGGATCTGGGCGGCGACGTTCCTGAGTTTCCCGGTGGCGAGCCTGGTGTCGTTCGGCGTGTTTGTGGTGGCCGAGGGGGCGGGGTACCTGAGTGACTCGCTGGACTACTACGACGCCACGGACACGAAGGGGAACCTGATCTGGTACCGGCTGATCTCGCGCCTGATCGGGCTGCCGATCTCGCGCGGGTTCCGGTTCTACTCGAACCTTCGCCCGACGCAGAACCTGGTGGACGGGGTGGTCGTGAGTTGGGGGACGGTGGTGTGGGCGGTGGTGGTGCTGGGCGTGGTGACGGCGGCGATGTACGGGATCGGGGTGTGGGTGTTCCGGCGACGGGAGCTGGGGACGTATTCAGGGCACTAGGAAGGACGGGGCCTCGATGAGGCACGACCGGTGGATCCAACTCGGGGCGGTGGGGGTGATGGCGGCGTGCCTGGCGGCGTCGGGGCTGCTGACGATGCAGGTGGCGGCGTCGCTGGGGCGGAACAAGCTGGTCTACACGGACCGGGCCGAGGACGGCGACCCGCCGCAGGTGGCCCTGGGGATCGCGATGGGGGCGTTCCGCGGGCTGTTCGTGAACATCCTGTGGATGCGGGCCAACGACCTCAAGCAGGCGGGCAAATACTACGAGGCGGTGGACCTGGCCAGCACGATCACGAAGTTGCAGCCGCGCTTCCCGCGCGTCTGGGCCTTCCATGCATGGAACCTGGCGTACAACATCTCGGTGGCGACCAACACGCCGCAGGAGCGGTGGAACTGGGTGCAGTCGGGGATCCGGCTGCTGCGCGACGAGGGGATCCCCAACAACCCCAACGACCTGCTGCTGCACAAGGAGCTGGCGTGGATCTTCCTGCACAAGGTGCAGGGGACGATGGACGACTCGAACGCCTACTACAAGCGGGCGCACGCGCGGGAGTGGACGGTGGTGCTGGGCCCGCCGCCGCGCCGCACGGCCCAGGTGATGACGACCGAGGCGCTGACGGCTGAATACGTCAAGTGGCTCGAGCGCATTGCCAACGCCAAGGACACGCTGGCGGACGTGGTGGCGGCCGAGCCGAAGGCGGGCGTGCTCGTCGAGCGGTTGAAGAAGGAAGCCGGCTGGGACCCGGACCTCCGCGTGCTGGCATTGGTGGAGGAGTACCGCAGCCTGAGCCGGATGCGCGCGGCGCTGGGCCGCGCCGGCGAGCGGCCGGACGTGAACCAGGCCGCGGTGGCCATGCTGGCCGATCAGGAACTGGCCAAGGGCTGGGCGGCGCTGGTGCCGCACATCCGCAAGCGAGTGTTGATCGACACGTACCACATGGAGCCGGACCGGATGCTCCGGTACACGAAGCAGTTCGGCCCGCTGGACTGGCGGCACGCGGCGGCGCACGCGGTGTACTGGGGGGCCCGCGGCGTGGAGGAAGCGATGCTGCGGGCGGAGAACTGGAACCAGTCGGACTACGACTTCTTGAACACGGACCGGGTGGTGATCCAGTCGCTGCAGGAGTTGTACCGCACGGGCGAGGTGTGGTACGACTACCTGAGCCCCGACTTCCTGATGCAACTGCCGAGTGTGGACTTCATCCCCGCCTACGGTCGGTCGCTGGATGCGATGATCAAACGAGGCGGGAAGTTCGAGGACCAGGAGAAGCGGGTGTACACGTCCTACGCGGCCGGGTACGAGAACCTGCTGGCCGACGCGGTGCGGTTCCTGTACCGGCGCGGCCAGCTGAAGGAGGCGGAAGAGTACTACAAGTTGGGGCGCGAGTTCAAGGGGCAGAACCTCAACGACCGTGAACGAGTGGCGAAGTGGAGCGTGCCCATCGACGAGTTCGTGGTCAACGAGATCAAGGATGAGGACCGGTTCACAAGCCCGTCGGTGGCGCTGCAGGAGGTGGCCGGGGCGCTCTGGTCGGCGTACATGAACGGGCTGCTGATGGGGAACATGGACATGTTCCGGCGGAACTTCGAGTACGGTCGGAGGTTCCACGCGGAGTACATCAAGACGCAAGTTTTCAACACGGCGGTCAACCAGGGAGACACGGCGCGCCAGGAAGTCTTCCCGCGCGACTACGAGAAGTACGCCGGCCAGATGATGGCGTGGCTGGCCCGTCAGGCCGGCGTGCCCGACGGCGCGATCGTCTACCAGCGGGCGCCCGAGGACCTGAAGGTCCGCGCCTACGTGTGGCTGGAGCCGATGAAGGACCAAATGATGCCGCCGGCGGACTTCGACGTGTGGTTCCCGGCGCCCGACGAGAAACTCCTCAACGCCTACCGCGCCAAGGTCAAGGCGGAGGAAACCGACGAGGCCGAGAAGGCCAAGATCCAGGCGAAGTGAAGGGGGAATGGGTCCAGGGATGGGGGATCACGGCATCCGGGCCGCTCAGCGGCAGAGGCGGTCGCGGGCCTCACGGTAGCGCGCCAGGGTGCCCTCGACGACGCTCGGCGGCAACTCCGGGCCGGGCGGGGTCTTGTCCCAGACGCCGCGGGCGACGAGCGACTCCAGGTGCTGTCGCAGGAACTGCTTGTCGAAGGAGGGCTGGGCGTGCCCCGGCTCGTAGGCGTCGGCTGGCCAGAAGCGCGACGAGTCGGGGGTGAGCGCCTCGTCGATGAGCATGGGCTGCGCCCACGACCGGCCGGCCCGCACCTGGGCGCTCGGCGGCAGGCCGAACTCGAACTTGGTATCGGCGATGATGATGCCGCGCGACAGGGCGTGCGCGCCCGCGGCGTTGTAGATGGCCAGCGACAGTTCGCGCAGGACGCCGATCGTCTCCAGGCCGACGAGATCGGCGGCTTGCTCGAAGGTGATGTTCTCGTCGTGCCCGGCGTCGGCCTTGGTGGCGGGAGTGAAGATGGGCTCGGGCAGTTTCTGGCACTGCTTGAGGCCGCGCGGCAATGCGATGCCGCAGACCGCGCCGCTGGCCTGGTACTCCTTCCATCCGGACCCTTCGAGGTACCCGCGCACCACGCACTCGACGGGGATGACGTTGCAGCGTCGGGCGATGGTGACGCGTCCGGCCAGGGCGGCGTGGGCGGCGTTGGGGTCCGGTGCGTTGGTGAAGGCGGACGCGGGGATGTCGGCGGCATCGGTGGAGAGCAGGTGGGTCTCGGCCAGGCCGCGCTCCTGGATGAAGCGGAACCACCAGGTGGCGATCTGGGTAAGCAGGACGCCCTTGCCCGGGATGGGCGTGGGCATGATGACGTCGAAGGCGGAGATGCGGTCGGAGGCGACCATGAGGACGCGCTCGGTTCCGGAGCGCGGCTCGGGCGGCAGGGCGTAAACCTCACGCACCTTGCCGCGCCGGATGACGGGCAGGTCCAGGGGCGTCTGCGGCGGGGCGATGGCGGTCATCTGGGGGAGTGTATCGAGGGCGAGCGGCGAGAGGTCAAGGGATCAAGGCGAGGGACACGGCCCCGGCAAGCCGTGGTGCGGTCCGCGGATCGCCGGGCCCAAGCGGAAGGTCTATCCTGCCGACTTGAGCCTGAAGGAGCAGTGACGGCGGATGCTGAGTTTCGCGGTGTTCGACAGCGCGGCCGGCGCAGGGGGCCCGGGGGCGGAAGGCCCGGCCCGCGAGTGGCCGCTGCGCCACGCGTACCTGGTCGGTCCGGACGATGTGCCGGTCCAGGCGGACATCCGGATCGTGGACGGGTTGATCCGTTGCGACAAACGGACGGGTGAGGCGGCGGGCCTGTGCGTGCAGTACCCGGTGGAGCCGGTCGCGGAATCGCCGGACGGGCGGAGCGTGGGGGTGGTGACGCTGCAGACGTGCCTGCTGCCCGAGCGCGAGCGGCCCTACCTGCTGAGCGTCGAACTGGCCCGGCACCGGCTGATGCTCATCCTGAATAAACTCGAGGACTGGGCGCTCTTCGACGTGCCCGCCGAGGAGCCGGCGATGGTGCTGTTCGAGACGGCGCGCCGGGCGTTTACCGAGGCCGTCGCGGCCCAAGGGGGCGCCGGCGGGCTGACGCTGGAGGCGGACCGGCTCGGGCGTCGGGCCCTGTCGCTGGCGATCGAGGCGAGCGAGACGCTGGCCCTCACCCAGGCGCGCGTACAGCACGGCAAGCGGGTGTCGGGGGAACTGGCGGCCGCGGCGGCGGCGATCGCGACGCCGGCGAACGCGCTGACGGAGCACGAGGCGGCGGAGAGCCGCAACGCGTTGATCGGCAACGCGGGGGTGATCCTGCCGACGCCGGCGCAGGTGGGGTGCGAGGTAAGCCAGGACCAGTTCTCGCCGCAGTTGCAGAAGATCGTGGCGGGTTGCTGCGACTTCATCTGCATGCCGATGCGCTGGGTGGACATGGAGCCGACGGAGGGGAAGTACGCGTTCGCCAAGACGGACCGGTGGATCGAATGGGCGGTGCGGGTGGCGAAGATCCCGATCGTGGGGGGACCGGTGATCGACTTCCGGCCCCGGAGCGTGCCGGAGTGGTTGTATATCTGGGAGCACGACTACGAGACGCTGCGAGACCTGGTGTACGAGCACGTCAAGACGATCGTGACGCGCTACCGGCGGACCGTGGGGACGTGGACGGTGGCGTCGGGGCTGCACGTGAACGGGAACTTCTCGTTCTCGTTCGAGCAGGTCATGGACCTTACTCGGATGTGTGTGTTGGTCGTCCGGAAGCTGCAACCCGGCGCGCGCGTGCAGATCGAGATCGACCAGCCGTGGGGGGAGTACTACGCGGACAACGCCCGCTCGATCCCCCCGGTGCTGTACGCGGAGATGGTCAACCAGGCGGGGATCACCGCGGACCTCTTCGGCGTGCGGATCGAGATGGGGCAGCCCGAGCCGGGGCGCTCCACGCGCGACCTGATGGCCGTGTCGGCGATGCTGGACCGGTACGCGGCCCTGGAGAAGCCGATCGCGGTGACGGCGCTGTCGGCCCCCGCCCAGGGGCCCGACAGCGAGACCGTCGGGCTGGCCCGGCAACTCGAGCCGGGGTATTGGCGCCGGCCGTGGGACGCCGAGGCGCAGTGGCGGTGGATGACCAGCGTGATCGGCGTGGCCACGAGCAAGCCCTACGTCCACAGCGTGTGTTGGCGCGAGCTGTACGACCCCGGGCGTCCCAACGAAGTGCGGCACGATGGGCTGATCTCGCCGGCGGGCCACCCCACGCCGGCGCTGTGGCGGATGGCGGAGATATGCGAGGCGCTGCGGGAGAAGAAGTCGCCGCTGGAGTTGACCGAGGCGCCGGCGGCGCCGGCCTGAGTCGGGAGCGGGTAGGTGGGCAGAGGGACCGGACGATGAACGGGGACACGGCGGCGCCGGGCGCGGTGCATGAAACGGGAGATTGGACCCAGGGGCCGGCCAAGTGGGCCGCGGTGGTCGTGCTGGGCGCCGCGTCGATCATCGGCATGTCCTGGTCGATGACG
>JBGPGM010000115.1:0-6728 GCA_041483855.1 Phycisphaerae bacterium
GCGGCGACCGTCAAGGTGCTGCGCCCCGGCGGTGAGTTCGTGACGTTCGGCTACCACGTCGGGCTGCTCACGCCCGCCGGGCGGCGGTTCCACAAGAAACTGCCGCGATACTTCTCGTCGGTGCGGCGTGACGAGGTCGTCTGGCGGAACATGCCGCCGGCATTTGTCTGCCGGTGCAAGAAGTAGCCTGGGCGCGGGCGCGCATCACGGCTGGGTGCTATTCCCACGTGTCGGCCAGTTCGTACCCGCATTCCGGGCACCGCATGTCGCGCACGCCGCGCATGTTGTACTTGCACTTGGGACACGGGAAATCCGTCTTCGCCAGGTGGGCAATCGCGCGATGGTCCCAAGTGTCGCCGCTGGCCTCGCGCCGCCGCCGCAGTTCTGCGACGAACGCCGCGGCCGCTTCCGGAGAGCCGAATACGCACTCGGGAAGGTAGCTGGAGCCAATCCGGAGCCGGACGCCGATCTGGGCCATTCCCCCTTCAAGCGAGACGCGTCTGACGGCGCCCCAGCGGTGGAGGGCCTCGCCGGACGCGTGGGTCTCGCGCAGTCCCTCGTCGGTAACCGCGAGTTCGGTCCAGCGTGCCTCAGGCCAAGCCCCCATGTACATGATCCACCGATCAATACGCTCCCGGGATTTTCCGAGGTAGTTCCGGGCGTCACCGGCGCGCGCCAGGGACAACAGCCAGCCAAGCAAACCGATGATCAACAGGGCGCGTATGCCACCGTAGCCCAAGTTCGGGAGGTCGACAATCGTCACGCACGCGGCCACGGCGAGGAAGCCCCCTGACGTAAGGAGACCCTTGATCCACGCTCGTCGTGACCGCATCGCGACCTCCCAATACACGCGCCCCGGCGCGAGTGCCCACGCCTTGATCGCCCGGCAGTCATCGGGGAGCAACTCGAAACGGATTTGCATGATCCAACCCTCCGGCGGGCGGGCGCTGGGATCAGCGGCCCCATCCGCGGCGATGCCGGCGCGGAGTCCGGGCCCGCTCGCGTTGGCGAACCGCCGGCCGCCCCAGCCCGCGGCGATTCAGTCCGTACCCGCGCAGCCTACCGGCGCATCGCCTCGACCATTACCTTGCCCATGTCCGCCGGCGACATCGCGACGGTCACACCGGCATTCTTCAAGGCCGCGATCTTCGAGTCGGCCGTCCCCTCGCCGCCGGAGATGATCGCCCCGGCGTGACCCAGGCCTTTGCGCCGGGGGGCGTGTCCGGCCCCGCTCTTTCTGTGCGGCCTGAAGGGGTCAAACGGTACACCGGCCGGCAGGCTGAATCCAAGTCGTGAGGGCGTGCCGGAAGCTCAGGTCCAATGGCTGGGTAGAGTTATGGGTCCCGCGGAGCATTCGTCGGGGTCAGCAATTAAACGTTGTGGCCATAAAGTTGAAATTAAGCAGGCGCTATTGAACAATGGTTGAAGACGATGGTTCAGAGTGACTTCCAGGATGGTGCTCCCGGCGTGCTGGTGCCCACTGAGTTCCGCCAGGAGCGGGATGGTGCCTTGCGAGTTGTGCGAGGGCTGGCCTTTGTCCCGGGGTCGCTACCGCCGCGGCTCGACAGGGATCGCGTTGTTGGCCGCATGTACGAAGTCCTCGACCGAGCCAGGACCAATCTCCTGAGGCTCGAAGGCATTGTCGACTCACTGCCGGATCCGAACGTGCTCCTGCGCGCGATGCGACAGCGGGAGGTGCAGGCGTCGTCACGCATCGAGAACACCGTGGCGTCGCTTGCGGAGATGGCCATGGCCGAGGCGGGCGCGTTGACTCGCACGGAAGCCGTCGAAGTGGTCCGGAACCGGCGTGCGATCGAGGCCGGCCTCGCATCGAGGCTCCCGATCTCCCGGCGGCTGCTCGCCGAGATGCACCGTGTGCTCATCGGCGCCGACAACCGGCCCGCCCGTCCTGGGCAGTTCCGCGATCGGCAGGTGTACATCGGCGACGAAGATCGTGGCTTTGAGCGCGCCAGGTTCGTGCCGCCGCCGGCGGGCGAGGATCTCGATCGCTGCATGCGGGAGTGGGAACTCTTCGTGAACGCGGGAGCGCTGCAGGCGCCGCGCCGAGAGCATTGGCCTGATCTGATCGAGATGGCGTTCGCCCACTACCAGTTCGAGGCCATTCACCCTTTCAGCGATGGAAACGGCAGGTTGGGACGGGCGCTGGTGAACCTCGCGCCCGTCAAGGGCGGCTTTCTCAAGCATCCGGTGTGCAACCTCAGCGAGTGGATCGCCGGACGACGCCAGGAGTACTACGACCGCTTGCTCCGCGTCAGCACGCACAACGAATGGGAAGAGTGGACGGCATTCTTCGTCCGTGCGTTCGCGGAGCAGGCTTCCATGGACTTCGATCGCGCCAGACGCGTGCTCGACTTGCGCCGGAAGTATCACGATGCGGTCACACGCCGACGCAACAGTGCGCTGCTGTTCAAGTTGATCGACCGGCTCTTCGAGCGCCAGGTCATCTCGATTCCGGATGCCGCCCAATACCTCGACGTGTCCTACACGGCAGCAAAGAAGCACGTCGAGCTGCTCGAGAGCCTGCGGATTCTCGCCCGGGCCACCCGCGCAACGTATGGAAAGCTGTTCGTTGCCAACGGGATCATCAGGGCTATTCAGGGGCACGGTGACGACTGAAGCGGGCTCACCCAAGCCGCATCGCCTCCACCATCGCCCTGCCCATGTCCGCCGGCGACATCGCGACGGTCACGCCGGCCTTCTTCAAGGCCGCGATCTTCGAGTCGGCCGTCCCCTCGCCGCCGGAGATGATCGCCCCGGCGTGCCCCATCCGCTTGCCCGCCGGAGCGGTCCGCCCGGCGATGAACGCGGCCACGGGCTTGGTGACGTGCCCGGCGATGTAGGCGCCCGCGTCCTCCTCGTCGGTGCCGCCGATCTCGCCGATCATCAGGATGCCATGGGTGTCGGGGTCGTCCTGGAAGAGTTCCAGGCAGTCGATGTGGTTCAGGCCGCGGATGGGATCGCCGCCGATGCCGATGCAGGTGGACTGTCCGAGGCCGAGTTGGGAGGTCTGCCAGACGGCCTCGTAGGTGAGGGTGCCGGAGCGCGAGACGATGCCGACGGCCCTTCCCAGGCGCGATTCGGAGATGTGGGTGTGGATGTAGCCGGGCATGATGCCGATCTTGCACCCCCCGCCCAGTCCGCCGCCCTTGTGCCGGCACGTGTACGGGTCGTCGGCGCTCTCGCCGGAGCCGGTCTTGGGACCGGGCGTGATGATGCCCGGGCAGTTGGGGCCGATCAGGGAGATGGGCCAGCCGGATCGAGGGGCCGCGGGATCGAGGGATCTGGGCAAGGCGGCGCCGGATCCATCCGTCGGTCCCTTGGTCCCTCGATCCCTTGTTCCCTGCTCCAGGTTCATCTCGTCCAGCACCGCCCGCGTCCGGATCATGTCCGCCACCGGCACGCCCTCGGTGATGCAGCAGATCACGCGGATGCCGGCGGCCGCGGCCTCGAGGATCGCGTCGGCGGCGAAGGCGGGCGGAACGAAGATCATGGTGGCGTCGGCGCCGGTGGCCTTCACGGCCTGCTCGACGGTGTCGAAGACGGGCAAGCCGTTGTCGTCCTTGGTCCCGCCCTTGCCGGGCGTGACGCCGCCGACAAGGTCGGTGCCGTAGAGGTAGCACCCCCTGGTGTGTACCGCCCCGAAGGCTCCGGTGATGCCCTGGCAGATGACCTTGGTGTTCTTGTCGACGAGGACGGCCATAGGTGGGGAAGGTAGGGGCGGGCGGAATCGGGGGCAAACAAAGCGGGGAATGGGGTGTGGTGTGGAGCGTTCAGTCTACCTGAATGACGCGGCGATTCGGCGGCAGCCCGCGGGCTTGGTCGGGAATGGAGGCGCGCCCGGCGGCGCGGCGGGGTAAACTGGTGTCCGATGGCCACCGACCGCCTGCGCGTGGTGCCAAGGTATGAGCCGAAGGGCATGTTGGCCACGGCGGTTCTGCTGGGGTCGCTGAGCGGGGCGGCACCCCTTGCGATCGTCAGCGGATTGGGAACCGGACTTTCGCGATTCGACCAGACGGCGTCTGTAGCGACTCCCATGTTCCTGCTGGGCGTTGTACTCGCGGTTGCTTTGGTGTTCACGCCGGCCATCCTTTTCGGCATTGCGGTGTCGCTTGTCTGCCAGCGTCGAATGCCCGTGTTCGGGGCGGGAGCTGTGTTCTGGGGCGCGATGTTCATCGCCTATGTATTCACCGTCGGCTTCGTCACGGGCGATGGCTACGCTTGGCTCCTCTCGCAAAAGTTGGTGTGGATGCTTGTTGTTGCTGCGGCAGTCGGGGTCGTTGGCGGCGTTTTCCATCTGGGGCTGCGGATGCTGAGCCGCATGCTGCTGTTCGTCATCGTCGAGCAGGATGGTCAGAGGTGTTGGCGTTGCGGCTATCCAGCCGGATCGGACCGCATCCAGCGGTGCCCCGAATGTGGCACACCGATGGATCCGAATCGGTACCGGGCGCAGTGGCTTCACCGGGTTGTCCGCGTGCTCCGATCGTACTCACACGTAGCCTTGATCATCATGTTCGCCGCCGGGCTGGCGCTCGTCGCACCGCGATTCGTACGAGAGGGTGTCCCCGATGCCCGGTTTCTCAGACGGTTCGCCGGGGGGGGCGCGGGCGTCGGGATGGTCATTCCGCATACTTCCGGCGCGCCTTTGTCAGGTCACGGGGCAGTAGGGGTGATGTTGCCGTTGAACGGCAATCCAGGTGGCTACGTAAACATCGCCTACATGCCGCTGGACGTCCCGGGCGCTCCCGCCATGCAGCTGCAAGTGCACGGAGTGGCGTACAACAGCGCCGGTGTCGAGGCCTTTGAGTTGGGGAGTCCGCGGGTTCTGTGTGACCTGAACCGTGCGCAGGCCGAATACGTCGTGAGGAACGGTGCACCACCGGCACTTCTTGAAGCGATCAGCCAGGCGATGGCCACCAGCGGCTGGACGACGTGGGGCGTTCTCGTTTGGCCACAGAGGCCAGATGTTTGGGTCGATGCCGCGCCGTTCTTCCCAGCGCCGTGAGCGGTCGCTGACCGGTTGCCATTTCAGGCGTCGAGGGTGGGATACCGCTGCCGGCGCACGAGGCTCTGTAAGGCACTTCGGTTAGCGAGCCGCCCGGCGCCGCCACTGAACCGCCGCCGAATCCCTATACTCGCCCGTGTTTGCCGCGTCTGGCGCCGCGCCAGCACCCACGGAGCAGCCACCACCGATGCGGGCGATCGTCACGGGCCAGGTCGGGATGGACAAGAAGCCGTACCTGGAGGCCGTGCGCGACCTGGCCGGCCAGCAGGGCGAGTCCATCGCCCTCTACCACGTCGGCGACCTCATGTACGCCGAGGGCAAGGACGTCCGCTCCGGCAAGATCCTCGACCTGCCGCTGTCGCGCCTCAACTCCCTGCGCCGCGCGGCCTTCAAGGACGTCATCGCCGACTCGCGCGACAAGAAGAACGCCATCGTCAACACGCACGCCACCTTCCGATGGCGGCACGGCCTCTTCAGCGCCTTCGACTTCGACCAGGTGCGGGCCCTGGCGCCGGACCTGTTCGTCTGCCTGGTGGACAACATCGAGGTCGTCCACCAGCGCCTCCACCGCGACCACGACATCGACGCCACCCTCAAGGACTGCATGGTCTGGCGCGAGGAGGAGATCCTGGCGACGGAACTGCTCTCGCAAGCCATGCGCGGCACGACCGAGGCCGGCGGCGACGAGGCCAAGGGGGCGATGGGCGGGTGGGGGGTGGGGAACTTCTTCATCGTCAGCCGCGGCCGGCACGCGGACACGCGCCGCACGATGTTCCGGCTGGTGTGCCGGCCGGACATGCGCAAGGTGTACCCTTCGTTCCCGATGTCGCACGTGGTGGACCTGCCCGAGACGCTCGCGGAGATCGACCGCTTCCGGGCGGAACTGGCGGAGCATTTCATCACCTTCGACCCGGGGGATGTTGACGAGAAACTGCTGCTGGACCGCGCGGTGGCCAAGGCCAAGGAAGGCAAGACCGACGAGTGGCTGGACGTGACGCCGCACCCGTTCGGCGGGGCGAAGGCGGGTGCCAAGGGGGCGCCGCCGCTGCGGGTCCGGGTCCGCGAGGTGCTGGACATCGCCGGCGACATCGACGGCCAGATCTACATGCGGGACTTCAAACTCATCGACCAGTCGGACATGATCGTGTCGCTGATCCCGGAGTTGCCGGGCGGCACGCCGGGCCTGTCGTCGGGGGTCGAGCGCGAGTTGCAGCACGCCTTCGAGCACACCAAGGAGGTGTACGTCGTGTGGAAGCCGAAGAAGAACCCCTCGCCGTTCATCACCGAGACCGCGACCCGCATCTTCCGGTCGGTCGATGAGGCCCTGACGCACTTCGACCAGCAGGGGATGTTCGGGGAGACAAACCTGTTTGGGCATTGAGGCAGGAGGGACGGCGGGACAAAAGGGGGATGGGGGCGGAGGCGCGACGATGGTCCCTGACGCGGCGACGATCGTGCAGCGCCGGCACCTGTTGCGGACGGTGATCCGGCTGTTGGCCCTGGGGCTCCTGGGCTGGTTCCTGATAGACCTCGGGCGCGCGGCCGCGCAGGCCGGTTTTTCCTGGGGTGCCCGGTGGCACATCCGGGACGATACCTTCGCCCTATTGCCGCCGCTGGTCATGGCGGGCCTGTTGCTGGTCTTTGAGAAGCGGCTGACGGCTTGGCTAGCACCGCTGCCACGGGCGGGGTGCCCCAAGTGCGGGTA
>JBGPGM010000116.1:0-6675 GCA_041483855.1 Phycisphaerae bacterium
CACGGAGGTCGATCCGAATGGATCACGAAGCAGGAGCCGGACGCAGCGTTCCGATGGAACGCGTCCTGTACGAGGTCAAGAAGGTCATCGTGGGCCAGGACCACCTCCTTGAGCGGCTGGTGGTGGCATTGCTCGCCCGGGGCCATCTGCTGGTCGAGGGCGTGCCCGGGCTTGCCAAGACGATGGCCATCAAAACGCTCGCGGCGTCCATCGGGGGCGAGTTCAGGCGGATCCAGTTCACACCCGACCTCGTTCCCGCCGACCTCATCGGAACGCGCATCTACAACCAGAAGACGGGCGAGTTCAACACCTCCCTGGGCCCCGTGTTCACGAACCTCCTTCTCGCGGACGAGATCAACCGCGCACCGGCCAAGGTCCAGAGCGCGCTGCTCGAGGCGATGCAGGAGCGGCACGTGACGATCGGCGACACCACGTACGCCCTGCCCGACCCGTTCCTGGTCCTGGCCACGCAGAACCCGATCGAGCACGAAGGGACCTACCCGCTTCCCGAGGCGCAGGTGGACCGGTTCATGCTCAAGGTGTGCGTGGAGTACCCGTCCAAGGTCCAGGAGCGGCAGATCGTGGACCGCATGGCCTTCAGCCGGCCTCCCGCGACGGGGGAACCGGTGATCCATGCGCAGGACGTGTTGCGGGCCCGCGCGGCTGCGGACGCCGTGTTCGTGGATGACAAGGTGAGGGACTACATCGTCGATCTGGTGCACGCGACGCGCCGGCCGGGGGAGTACGGGCTGGACGTGGGGCGGCTGATCGAGTACGGGGCGTCGCCGCGGGCGAGCATCTGCCTGACGGTGGCGGCCAAGGCGCACGCGCTGCTGGAGGGGCGGGCCTATGTGACACCGCACGACGTCAAGTCCGTTGCGCCGGACGTGATGCGCCACCGGGTGATCGTGACGTACGAGGCGGAGGCGGAGAACGTGGATGCGGCGCAGGTGGTCGGCCGGATCCTGGA
Source organism: Phycisphaerae bacterium (assembly GCA_041483855.1). GTDB lineage: Bacteria > Planctomycetota > Phycisphaerae > Phycisphaerales > UBA1924 > JBGPGM01. Next base: position 971 of record JBGPGM010000116.1, read on the forward strand.
CCACGTGCCGGTTCCGTAGACGGACCTGGGAGGCCTGGCGATGACCAGCGAGGAACTGATGCGCCGGGTTCGGGAACTGGAGATCACGACGCGCCACGCGGTGACGGAGGTGCTGGCGGGAGAGTACTCCAGCGCGTTCAAGGGGCGGGGGATGGAGTTTGCGGAGGTGCGCGAGTACCAGCCCGGTGACGACGTGCGCGCCATCGACTGGAACGTGACGGCGCGGGCGGGGAGGCCGTTCGTCAAGCGGTTCACCGAGGAACGGGAACTGACGGTGATGCTGCTGGTGGACCTGAGCGGATCGGGGCGGTTCGGGTCGGTGGACCGCCTCAAGCAGGAACTGGCGACGGAGGTGTGCGCGCTGCTGGCGTTCGCGGCGATCCGCAAGAACGACCGGGTCGGGCTGCTGATCTTCACGGACCGGGTGGAGCTTTATATCCCGCCGAAGAAAGGGTCGCGGCACACGCTGCGGCTGATCCGGGAGTTGCTGGCGTTCCGCGCTCGGGGGATCGGGACGGACCTGCGGTGCGCGACGGACCATCTGGCGCGGGTGCTCAAGCGACGCGCGGTGGTGTTCGTAGTATCGGACTTCCTGATGGAGGACTACGAAGAGCCGATGCGCCGGCTGCGGCACGCGTCACGGGGTCACGACGCCGTGGCGATCCGCGTGTCGGACCCCAGGGAGCGGGCCCTGGCCCAGGGATGGGGGCCGGGGTTGATCGAGATCGAGGATGCGGAGACCGAGGAGGGATCGGGGGCGCGCCGGTTGGTCGATACATCCAGCGGGCGGGTACGGCGGCTCTTCGAGGCCAACGCGCGGCGGCGCGAGGGGAGGTTCGAATCGGCGATGCAGCGGCTGGGCGTGGACACGGTGGGCGTCTCGACCGGGAAGGCGTACATCCACGACCTGGCGGTGTTCTTCCGGGAACGGAACCGAAGGCGTTAGGAGGATGGCGAGCGTGTCGGGACGAGCGCGGCGGGCGGCGACGATAGGGATGGGCATGGCGGTGGCGATTGCGCTGGGCGCGTGCTCGCGCGGGGACACCCCCCCACCACCCCACCCCCCCACTGCCATCACGAACGGCGCACGGGTGTACGCGATTGAGCAGTTGCGCGAGGCGCCGGGGGTGGCGCTGCGGGTGGGCATCGACAAGGAGAAGCCGACCGTGGCGGACCGGATCGAGATGGTCCTTGAGGCGAGGGTCGATCCGGGGGTGCGGGTGGAATGGCCGCGGATCGAAGAGACGCTGGGGGATTTCGCGGTCGTACGACGGGTGGAGGAGCCGCCGGCGGTGGATGCGAGGGGCAGGACTGGGCGCACGCTGAGAAGCGAGCGGCTGGTGCTGGAGCCGTTCCTTCCGGGCGCCCGAACGATCCCGGCACTCGAGTTTACGTGCACGCGGATGGGAGCGGCGCCGACGGCGCTCAGAACCGAGCCGATCACGATCGAGGTGGTGAGCGTGCTCGAAGTGGGCGCGGCCAACGCGCACGCCGATCCGGCGGTGATGCGGGGGGTCGTTGACCTGCCCGGGGCGCGGCGGGTAACGGCGTGGGCGCTGGGGGCGGGCGCGGGGGCGACGGCGCTGGCGCTGGTCGGCGCGGGGGGCTGGATGCGACGGCGGTTGCGCCGCGAAGCGGAAATGCCGAACCCGGGACCTGTCGAGATGGCCCGGTCGCGGCTGAGGCGGCTTAAAGGGGTGGACCTGAGCGCTCCGGGGGCCGCGGCGGAGGCGCTGGCGGAGCTGTCGGACATCCTGCGGTGCTACGCCAGGGGGCGGTTCGGGCTTCCGCCGGTGGAGGCTACGACCGACCAGTTTCTCGGCGCGCTGCGCGACGCGGCCCCGTCGAGCGTGGTTCAGACAGTGGGCGAGTTGGCGGCGCGGATGGATGCGTCCAAGTTCGCGGGGCGGGCGTTCGGCGCGAGCGAGGCGCGCCAGGTGTTGAAGTCGCTGTGGGAGCTGGTCGAGCGGACGAGCGCCGGCGCGCCGGGCGCGCCGCCGGCCGCCGTGCCGGGAGGAACGGGCTGATGCGACTGGAAACTCCCTGGGCCCTGGCGCTGATGGCGCTGCTGCCGCTGTGGTGGTGGCTGCGGCGACGGATGGCACGCTCGCCGGCGGTGCGGTTCCCATCGCTCACTCTGCTGGGAGGGACGGGTGCGACGTGGCGGACGCGCCTGGGGGCGCTGCCGCAAGCGCTGCGGTTCGCGTCGCTTGGGCTGCTGATCGTGGCGCTGGCCCGGCCGCAGTACGGCATCGGACGCGTGCAGACCAGCACGGAGGCCGTGGCGATCCAGGTGGTGGTGGACCGCTCGGGGAGCATGAGCACCGAGATGCTCATGGACGGCAAGCCGTCGTCGCGCCTGGCGGTGGTCAAGCAGGTGTTGCGCGAGTTTCTGCTGGGCAACGGGGCCGGGGGCGGGACGCTGCACGGACGGACCCAGGACGTGGTGGGCCTGATCTCGTTCGCACGCTACGCGGAGACGATCTGCCCGCTGGTGCGCGACCCCGAGGCGCTGGTGGCGCTGGCCGACGACATCCGGCTGGCGCAGGGGCGGGCGGAGGATGGGACGGCGATCGGGGATGCGGTCGCGCTGGCGGCGGCGAGGCTCCAGCACGCGGAGCAGGACCTGCGCACGCGCTCCGGCGAAGACGGCGCCGCGGGTGGGTCGGGCGTGAACACCGCCCCGCCGCCGCTGACGATCAAGTCGAAGGTGATCGTGCTGCTGACGGATGGGGACAACAACTGCGGGGATCGGGAACCGCTGGAGGCCGCGGCGCTGGCGGCACAGTGGGGCGTCAAGATCTACACGATCGCCATCGGGGCGGGGACGACGTTCCAGACGGTCCATTCGCCGATCTTCGGGGACCAGCGGTTCGCGGTGCCGGGGGCGGACACGCGGACGCTCGAGCAGATCGCGCGAGCCAGCGGCGGCGCGGCGTTCCTGGCCGGCGACGCCGAGGCTATGCGCAAGATCTACGAACAGATCGACCGGCTGGAGAAGACGAACGTGCAGACGGTGAAGTACACCGACTACCAGGAGCGATTCATGCCTTGGGCCGTGGCGGGGGCGGCGGCACTGGCGATGGAGGTGCTGCTGGCGACGACAGCGCTGCGGAGGTCGCCGTGATGGGCGAGGAGCCGATGGTCAGGCTGATGGATGCGGCGTGGCTGCTCGGGCTGTGGGCCGCACCCGCGGCGGCGGCGCTGTACGTGCTGGCATCGGCCCGGCGGCGAACGGCGCTGCGGCAGTTCGTAGGGCCGGTGCTGACGGGGGCGCTGGCGGGGGGCGTGAGCGGGGCACGCCGGTGGGTGAAGGCGGGACTGGTGGCGGCGAGCCTGGGGCTGGTGGTGCTGGCGCTGGCACGCCCGGCGTGGAACCCCAGGGCGCAGCCGGTGACGAGCACGGGGCGCGACGTGGTGTTCCTGTTGGACGTATCACGCAGCATGCTGGCCGAGGACCTGAGGCCCAATCGGCTCGAGCACGCGAAGCTGCTCATCCGCGACGTGCTGGACGCGGCGCGCGGGGACCGGATCGGCATCATCGCGTTCGCGGGCTCGGCGGTCGTCAAGTGCCCGTTGACGACGGACTACGCGTTCGCTCGCCTGGTGCTGGATTCGATTACGCCGGATTCGGTGTCGCGCGGCGGGACGCTGATCGGCGACGCCATCCGCACCGCGTTGGAGCAGGTCTTCGAGCCCGGCGACAAAGAGGGCGCGGAGGACCGCTACCGGGACATCATCCTGATCACCGATGGCGAGGATCACGACAGCTTCCCTATCCCGGCCGCGCAGGAGGCGGGCAAGCGCGGCGTGCGGATCGTGGCGATCGGGCTGGGGAGCGAGCTGGAGGGGGCGCCCGTGCCCGCGGCGGACGCGAAGGAGGGCGGGCGGTACATGACGTACGAAGGGAAGACGGTGCTGAGCCGGATGGACCCGGATTCACTGCGGAAGGTGGCCGCGGCGTCGAGGGAAGGGGTATGTCTGAACGTGGGGACGGGGAATATCCGGATGGACGAGGTGTATGCGCGGCTGATGGCGTCGGCGAACAAGAGGAGGCTTGAATCGGTGCGAGCGGTGCGCTACGACGAAGGATTCCAGGCGGTGCTGGCGGCGGCCCTAGGGCTGCTGCTCACGGAGATGCTGATCGGTGAACGCAGGGCGCGGACATGATCGCGTGATCGCGGCGGTGGCGGCGGGCGTGTGGCTGGCGGCGCCGGGGGCGCTGATGGCGCGGGCGCACGCCGAGCCGGTACGCGAGGCGATCGAGCGCGGCAATACGCTGTACCGGAAGGGGGAGTACGCGGCGGCGCTAAGGGCTTACGACGGGGTGGGGGGCTCGGGCGCGGCGCGGCCGGAGGTGCTGTACAACCGGGCGTGCGCCGAGGCAGCGCTGGGGGACCTGGCTGCGGCGGCACGCCTGTTCAGGCAGGTGGACGGGTCGGGGGCGGATGCGGCGGTGGCCGCGGCGTCGAGATTCAACCTGGGCGCGATCGAGTACCGGCGTGGCAAGGCGGCGGCGGAGAAGGAGCCTCGCGAGGCGCTGGGGGCGCTGCAACGCAGCGAGCGGTTCTTCCGGGGCGCGCTGGAGCTGAATCCGACGGACGGGGAGGCGCCTGGGCACATCGAGAGGGTGCAGCGGGACATCAAGGACCTGATGGACCGGATACAGGAGCAGGCGCAGAGGCAGCAGCAACAGGGTCAGAAGCGGGACAAGGATCAGCAACAACAGGACCAGCAGAATACGCAGCAGCAGGACAAACAGGACCAGCAACAGAAGGAGCAGAACAAACAGGAGGGGGCGGACTCGAAGCAGGAGGGGCAGGACAAGCCGAAGCCCGAGCGGGCCGACCAGTCCAAGCAGCCGTCGGACCAGCAGGACCAGGCCAAGCAGCCAGATCAGCAGAAGGACCAGCAGAAGCAGGACAGTCCGCAATCACCGCCGAAGCAGGGGCAGGATCAGCGGAAGTCGCAGACGCCGCAGCAGCAAGAGGAGCAACAGCAGAAGGAGCAGCAGGCGCAGGGCGCGCAGCAGCCGCAGGGTCAGCCGCCCGGCCCATCGCCGCAGGCCGGGCCACATCGGGATCTGACCGTGGCACAGATCCTGGAGAAGGAGCGGCGGGAACGGGACGCCCGCGAGCGGCTGATGCGGTTGCGCCGGGCCAGGGGGACGGGCTCCGGGGTACTCAAGGACTGGTGAACCGATGCAACGCACATCGACCATCATGGGTGTATGGATCGCTCTCGCGGTGCTGACGGCGGGTGGGCTCGCGGCGATGGGCGCGCCGCCGGAGGTCAGTGTCTCGGCGGCGGTGGCCAGCGACCAGGTGTACGTTGGCGATGGCGTGGTGCTCGAGATCGCGGTGGAGGGCTCGGCCAGCCCGGAGCAGCCGGACCTATCGGGCCTGAAGGAATTCGCCGTCGAGCCGCTCGGCGGCCAGGACGAATCGTCGCACATGGTGCAGATCATCAACGGGCGCCGGTCGGAACAATCGACGAGTCGTTACGTCTTCCGGTACCGGCTGGTGCCGCGCCGGGCGGGGACGCTCGTTGTGCCGGCGCTGGGCGTCGTCGTGGACGGCAAGACGTACCGGACGAACGCGGTGCCGGTGGTGGCGATCGAACCAGGAAGAGTGCCGGGGTACACGCTGACGCTGGGAGTGCCCAAGACCGCCCTGTTCGTCGGCGAGCCGGTGCGCCTGACGATC
>JBGPGM010000117.1:0-6667 GCA_041483855.1 Phycisphaerae bacterium
AGTGCGCTCGGGCAGTTCGCGGCCGGAACCTGCCCGGACTGCGACGACGGGGCCGGGGGGAGGATGGGGGACGCCTGCGACGCGCGCGTGGCGTGCGCCCGGCCGCTCCGTGCGGAGCAGGCCCATAACGGGCGCGTCAAGCGGCGCGCTCATGATTCGCCTTCAGGGGCGTGCGCGGCGCAGGCCGCACGGGCCGCGCCGCCGGCGCAGGCCACCGCGGGCGCGTCACACACGGACGCGCCCGGCGCGCACGGATTTTGGAACGGCGCTACGGCGCCGCGTGTCCGCCCGCATCGCCAAAGGACGGGCTCATCCCCAGCGCCTTGACCAGGAACGACCACTGGTCGGCGACCTCCTCGATCCGCTTGGCGGTCGGCTTGCCGGCCCCGTGCCCGGCGCGCGTTTCGATTCGGATCAGGATCGGGTTCGGGCACGCCTGCGCGGCCTGCATCGCCGCGGCGAACTTGAACGAGTGGCCCGGGAACACTCGGTCGTCGTGGTCGGCGGTGGTGATCAGCGTCGGCGGGTAGCAGACGCCTGACCGGATGTTGTGGTAGGGCGAGTAGGCGAACAGGGCCTTGAACTGAGCCGCGTCGGCCGACGATCCGTAGTCGCCGACCCATCCCAGGCCCGCCGTGAACTCCTGGAACCGCAGCATGTCCATCACCCCCACCGCCGGCAGGCAGGCGCCGAACAGCTCGGGGCGCTGGGTCATGCACGCCCCGACGAGCAGGCCTCCGTTGGAGCCGCCCTGGATGGCCAGTTTCGGCGTAGAGGTGTACTTGTTGCTGACGAGCCACTCGGCCGCGCTGATGAAATCGTCGAAGACGTTCTGCTTGACCAGCCGCATGCCGCCCTTGTGCCACTCCTCGCCGTACTCGCCCCCGCCGCGCAGGTTGGCCTCGGCGTAGACGCCGCCCATCTGGAGCCAGGCGATGGTGGAGGGACGGAAGGCGGGGGTGATGGGGATGTTGAAGCCGCCGTAACCGTAGAGCAGGGTGGGGTTGGAACCGTCGTGCTTCAGGCCCTTCCTGGACGTGATGAACATCGGCACGCGGGTGCCGTCCTTGCTCTTGTAAAAGACCTGCTCGGTGGCGTACTCGTCCGGGTTGAACCCCACCGTGGGCTTCTTGAAGAGCTCACTCCGGGCGGAGGGAACGTCGTAGCGGTAGACCGCGACGGGCATGGTGTAGCCGGTGAAGGCGTAGAAGGTCTCGGTGTCCTTGCGCTTGCCGCCGAAGCCGCCGGCGGTGCCGATGCCGGGGAGTTGCACGTCCTTCTCCCACTTGCCGGTCAGGTCATGGATGCGCACGCGGGTCTGGGCGTCGTGGAGGTAGGACGCGAAGAACCTGCCGCCGACGCAGTTGACGGACTCGAGGGCGTCGGCGGCCTGGGGGATGAGTTCCTTCCAGTTGGCGCGGTCGGGGCTGCGGGTGTCGATTGCCCAGACGCGCCCGCGCGGGGCGTCCAGATCGGTCTTGATCCAGAAGACCGGGCCGTCGTTGTCGATGAAGTCGTACCGGGCGTCGAACTTGTTGAGCAGTTCGACCACAGGGCTGCTGGGCTGGGTCAGGTCCTTGTAGAACAGGCCCGTCTCGATCTTCGAGCCGGGGTTGACGTCGATGACCAGGTAGCGCCCGTCGTCGGTAACGCCGCCGGTCAGGTACCACTCGGGCTGGTCCTTGCGGTCGTACACCAGCGTGTCGGCGGCCTGCGCCGTGCCCAGCGCGTGGTAGTAGATCTTCTGGAAGGTGTTGGCGGCCTTGAGTTCCTGGCCCGGCTTGGGTTCGTCGAAGCGGCTGTAGAAGAAGCCCTGGTTGTCCTTGGTCCACGAGGCCCCGCCGAACTTGACCCAGTGGACCTCGTCGGACAGGTCCTTGCCGGTGGCGATGTCGCGCACCTTCCAGGTGTTCCAGTCGCTGCCGGCATCGGCGATGCCGTAGGCCAGGAGTTTGCCGTCGTCGCTGACGGCCAGGCCCGCCAGCGCGACGGTGCCGTCGGCGCGGAGCGTGTTGGGGTCCAGCAGGACCCGCGGCTCGTCCGTCAGTTTCTCGACGGTGTACAGCACGCTCTGGTTCTGCAGGCCGTTGTTCTTGGAGAAGAAGTACCGCCCGCCTTCCTTGAAGGGGGCGCTGTAGCGCTCGTAGTTCCACAGTTGGGTCAGGCGCTGCTTGATCGCCTGGCGCTGAGGGATCTGCTCCAGGTACGCAAAGGTGACCTTGTTCTCGGCCTCGATCCAGGCGTTGGTCTGGTCGGAGTACTCCTCGAGCCAGCGGTAGGGGTCGGGGACTTTGGTGCCGAAGTAATCGTCCACGACGGTGCCGCGGGGGGCGGCGGGGTAGGCGAGTTTCGTGCTGCCGGCGCTCGGTGGCTGAGCGGTGGCGACGGGAGCAACCCGCCAAGCGCCCAGCGCCAGGCCGAGGCACGAGAGGGACGCGAGCAGACGGCGGTAGGTCATCAGTCATCTCCTTGGGAGCAGGTCAGATAGCGCTCGTGTCGCATTCGACAGGACCGTGCGGGGGTGACGGGTTACTGCACCACCCCCTTGGTCAGACGCATGAACGCGGTCTCCAGGTTCACCGCCTCCTCGCTGAACCGCGTGATCCGGAACCCGTTGTTCACCAGCAGGTTCGGGATGTCGCTGATGTCCGGCTTGGCCGCGGCGTCGAATGTCAGGTGGATCATCCGCTCGGCGGCCTTGACGCCCTTGAGCGTGCCGTTGGCCTCGGCGAGCGAGACCTTGGAGACGCCGGGGAGCTTCTGGAGGAGTTTGGCGGCCTCGACCGGCCGGTCCGTGACGCCCACGTGGACGACGTGCCCCACCCGCGCCTTCTGGATGATCTGGTCCATCGTGCCCGAGAAGAGCAGCTGCCCCCGCTCGATCACCCCGATCGTCGAGCACAGCTCGCCCAACTCCGGCAGGATGTGCGACGAGATGATGATCGTCTTGCCCATCCGCTTGAGTTCCTTGAGCAGTTCGCGGATCTCGATGCGGGCCCGCGGGTCCAGCCCCGACGCGGGCTCGTCCATGAGCAGCACCTTGGGGTCGTGCAGGAGCACCCGCGCGATCGACAGCCGCTGCTGCATGCCGCGCGACAGGCTGTTCACCTCCGCCGTGGCCTTGTAGTTCAGGTCGGTCAGGTCGAGGACGTCGCCGACGACCTTCTTGCGCTGCGGTCCGTGGATGTTGTAGCAGGCGGCGAAGAACTCGAGGTACTCGGTGACGACCATGTCCTCGTAAGCACCCATGAAGTCGGGGACATAGCCGATGAGGGGGCGGATCTGGCGGTTCTGGTAGCCCACGGTCAGGCCGTCGATCATCGCCTGGCCGCTCGTGGGTTTGAGCAGCGTGGCCAGGATCTTGATCGTGGTGGTCTTGCCGGCGCCGTTGGGGCCGATGAAGCCGAAGCAGTCCCCCTGCTCGATCGCCAGGTTGAGCGAGTCGAGCGCGACCAGTTCGCCGTATCGCTTGGTCAGGTTGATCGTTTCGATCATCGGCACGGCGGCGGCTCCTGCACGGCCTGGACGCTCGGATTATTGACTCGCGCCGCGCGCCACGCGCGCGCCTAGGGCGGCCCTTCCTTGGCCGGCAGGGCCGCGGGCGCGCCGGGGCTGACCGACGGCGGGTTGTCGCCGAGCGGGTAGATCCAGCGCACCACGGTTCGCCCCTCGCGCGAGGGGACCGGCTGGCCATCCACGTACACCGGCACGGGGCACTCGGTGTCCACCAGCTGGCCGATGACGATCAGGCAGGGCTGAGTGAACCAGCGCGAAATCTCCCAGGTGTGGGTCGATTCGCGGCGCGCCAGCGACTGCTCGGCGCGGTCCACGCTGCGCGACGTGATCCTGGGCGGCTCGAGCAGGCTGAAGAACGCCAGGGCGGTCAGTCGCTTCGGGCTGTCCGGGCCAAACGCGGTCGAGCCCCCTTCGCCCAGGTACCCCGACTTGATCAGCAGGCTCGCGAAGAGCTCCTCCGCCGTGTTGCGGGGCCCGAGCGTCGTCGGGAACTTCGAATCCAGGTCCAGCGGCTCGCCCGGCTTCCATGGATCGGTGAGTCGCGCGACGTACGCCCGGGCCGCCAGCCCTCCTTCCAGCGTCAGCGGCAGCGGCGCCTGGCCCAGCACGACGAACACATGTACCTCCGTCAGCGGGCCCGGCAGGCCGTGCGTGAGCGACCCCGTGATCCGCCAGTCCCGTTCGCCGACCTTGCCTTGGCTGCGCGGCAGGACCTTGATCTCGTTGCCGAGCTTGCTCGGCGCCTGGCCCTCGGTGACGTCGGGGAGCGGCATCTTCCACGACGTGTTCCCCGCCCAGTCGATCTGTACCTGCTTAACCGTCGAGCGCGCCGGAACCGTCATGGAGTCGGGGGAGCGGGCGTCCATGACGTACCCGCGTGCATCGGGGAAGGCAGTCCACGACACGCTGGCGGCCGCCTGTTTCCACGACGTGACGGCCTGGTGCCAGCGGGATGGCGGCGCGCCGTTCGGCTCCAGGGAAATGCGCTGCTGGCCGTACTTGGGCAGGAACAGGCTCATCCACGAGCGCACTCGCTGATTGGACTGGCCGTAGACGTGGTCGATGAAGGTCAGGTGCTTGGCGTCCGAGTGCTGCTGTCGCAGCATCGTCGCCCCGCCCCAGGCGATCGCCGTGAACACTGCCGACGCCCCCACGAACGCCAGCCACGCGTGCTGCCGGGCGTTCCGCTGCTTGAGCGCGAAATACCCCACCGGCCCGGCCAGCAGCCAGTAGGCGATGAACACGAACAGGGCCAGCAGCAGCCCCACCGCCGCCTGCCCGGTCTTCTCGATGGCCCCACCGATCGGCGCGTCGTACCGAACTGCCCCGCGGTTCGTGAACAGCATCGTCATCTTGTTCCGCTGGTCCTCGAGCTCGGCCAGCGACCTGAGCGGCACGCGCTTGCCCAGGATCCGGTTCCAGATCACGTCCGACCTCACGGCGCCGGCCTGCGCCAGGCTCACCAGGTCCAGCCCGATCACCGTCACCGCCCCCGGCCCCACCAGCCGCCGGCATACCACACACGGACCTCTTGCCTCGCCCGTGGAGCCGCCCGGACCCCCGTCCCCCCCCATCTCCCCGGTTCCCGCCGGCGCAGCCATGATGTTCATCGAGTCGAACGGCCCGGCGCTCGGCTCGGGCACGAACGTGGACACCGCCATCTGCTTCGGCGGGTGGAACTTCTCACCCCGGAACACGAGGTTCTGGTAGGGCGCCGGGTCCACGCCTTCCTGGCGCTCCACCCTTACCAGCGGCATGATGTCCGCCAGCGGGTTGGCCGGCGAGCCGATCCACGTCTGCCCGACCACCGGCAGGACGATGATGAAGTGCCCGCCGCGCATCACGTATTCGCGGATGGCATCCGCCTGGGCCTCGGAGAGCGCCCCCGGCTGTTGACTGCCCGTCGCCCCGGTCCACACCAGCGCCTCCAGCGGCGCCAGGCCCATCCAGCGGTCCGGCACGTCCGCCGGACCCACCGACGTCACCGCTGTCAGCTCGTGCCCCAGCGGCGCCCAGTCCTCCCCGTTGAACGCCGTCCGGTATTGATCGAGACCCGCCAGCGGCGCTCCCACCACGCCGATCATGCCGCACACCGACGGCACCGGGTTGGCGAGCCGGAACGCCACGGACCCGATCTGCCGCCCCGCGTCGTACTTGCTCCCCTGCGCATCGGGCGTCTCCCGCTCCTTGGCCTCGCGGGCAACGACGTTGAAGACGGTCCCCTGCTCCGTGCTCAGCGGCAGGTAGGCGTAGAGCCACACGATCTGCTTGACGCCGGGATTCGAGGCGATGACCCGCTGCATCATGGCCGTGTCGCCGTCCGCGTCGGGCACGTCCATCCGGATCATCACGTTGCGAACCTTCTCCGCATGGTCCTGGATCCGGACCTGCAGGCTCACCCAGTCGCCCGGGCGCGGCCGGCCGCCGAAGCCGACCTGCAGCACCTCCAGCGACATCTCCCCCGTGTCGGACGCCACCGCCCCGGCCTGGACTTCCTGGTCCTGCGCCCAGGCCCGGGCGGCCGCCAGCAGGGCGACCGTCACTGCCAGCACACAAAGCCCGATCAACCCTCGTCCTGAGGTACGCACGCCAGGATTGTAACCGACTGAACCCGCGCGGTTGCCGTGCCGATGCTCCATTCATGGTCGCCTTCGACGCCGGACTCTGGCTGGTCTTCTGCTTCCTGGGCGGAGGCACCGTGATGTGCATGCTCGCCGTACTCGCCGGGCATTTCCGCGACGCCGCCAGCGCGCACGACCTGCGGGCCCGGATCATCACGCTGCGCCAGCAGCAAGCCAAGCGCACAGCCGAGTTGGCCGCGGCCCTCCAGGCCGAGGAGGACGCGGAGAACGAACTGCTCCGCCGCCTCGCGCAGCGCCCGCCGGCCGCCCCCGCGGCCGTTGAAATCCCCAGCGAGCCGGCGGCCGAGGCTGTGGCCACCCGTGCGGCCGCGTAGCGGCGCTGGCCGCGCTGCTACCGCTCCAACTTCCCAAACTCATCGATCAGGATCGCGTGCGACCGGGCCCCCATCCGGAAGCACGCCAGCTCGAACTTCTCGTTGGGCGAATGCACGCGGTCGTCGTCCAGCCCGAAACCCATGAAGATCGTTTCCAGCCCCAAGATCTGCTTGAGTAGGCCCGCCACGGGGACC
>JBGPGM010000118.1:0-6634 GCA_041483855.1 Phycisphaerae bacterium
CGAGTCCGAGGGCCTCACCGGCCCGCACCGTGGCACTGGCGGGGGCGATCGCTCGGCGTCGGCCGAGGTCGGTGAACGACAACGCCGCCCGCTCCTCTGGCGGTGGGTGGGGGGGCGGGTCCTGCTCGACGGCGGCCCGGGGCGGCTGATCGATCGTCCGGCCCGTCATCGCCTCGATCAGCGCCGCCCTAGTCAGGTCGCTCATCTTCCACGTGCCGACGCGCGCGCCGTTGCGCAGCACCGTGATGCGGTCGGCGATCTGGCGCACCTGGTCCAGGTAATGCGACACGAAGACGATGCCCAGCCCCTGGTCGCGCAGGCGCCGGATCACGCGGAACAGCTCGCGCGTCTCGTCGGCATCCAGCGACGATGTGGGCTCGTCGAGGATGAGGACACGCGCGTCCACGTCCAGCGCCCGCGAGATCGCCACCATCTGCTGCAACGCGATCGGGTACTCGCCCAGCGTTCGGCCAACGTCGAGGCGCAGGCCCAGCCTTCCCAGGGCCGCCTGAGCCCGCCGGCGCATCGCGCCGTGGCGGATCAGGCCCAGGCGCGTCGGCTGCCGCTCCAGGCAGATGTTGTCCAGCACGGTCATCGTGGGGACAAGGTCCACCTCCTGGTACACGGTGCTGATCCCGGCCGCCTCGGCGTCGCGCACCGAGTTCGGTCGGATGCGGCGGGCGCGGATGCTGATCGTCCCTTCGCCCGGCCGGTGAAGCCCCGAGAGCACCTTGACCAGTGTGCTCTTGCCGGCCCCGTTCTCACCCATCAGCGCGTGCACCTCGCCGGCGCGAACCTCGAAGTCGACGCGGTCCAGCGCCCGCACGCCGGGAAAGTCCATGACCAGCCCGCGTGCCGAGAGCAGGGGCTCGGATGGTGCGGTCAGTTCGTTTTGACGCAGCGCGCCGTCCACGGGCGTCAGTACTGCCTGGCCTTGAGGACCTCGGGCGTGACCTGGGTCTGGTCGTAGACGCCCTCGACCGTGAGGATCCGCTTGGGCACCTTCTCGCCCCGTCTGATCTTCTCGACCGTGTCAAAGAGTTGCGGCCCCAGCAGCGGGTTGCACTCGACGCTGCAGTTGAGTTTGCCGTCGAGCATCGCCTGGAACGCGTCGTGCACGCCGTCGATGGAGACGATCAGGATGTCCGTCCCGGGCTTCTTGCCCGCGGCCTCGATCGCCTGGATCGCGCCCAGGGCCATGTCGTCGTTGTGAGCGTAGAGCGCGGTGATCGCCGGCCCTTCGGGCGAGCGGAGGAAGGCCTCGAAGACCTCCTTGCCCTTGCCGCGCTCGAAGTTGCCCGACTGGCTCTTGATGATCTTCATGCCGGGGAACCTGGCCAGGACCTCCTCGAATCCCTTCTTGCGGTCGATGGCGGGGGCGGACCCGGGCGTGCCCTGGAGTTCGGCGATCATCGCCTTGCCGCCGGTCTGCCTGGCGAGCCATGCGGCCGCGCGGCGCCCCTCCTCGACAAAGTCCGATCCGATGAACGTCACGTAGAGCGAATCGTCGTCCACCATGACCAGCCGGTCGGTCAGGATGACGGGGATGCCGGCCTGCCTGGCCTCCTCGAGCACCGCCTGCCAACCGTCCTGCGTCTTGGGACTGAAGGCGATGACGCTGACCTTCTGCTGGATGAACGAGCGTATGGCGCGGATCTGGTTCTCCTGGTCGCCTTGGGCGTCGGAGAAGCGGAGGTCGACGGCGCGCTTCTCGGCCTCGCTCCGGATCGACTTGGTGTTGGCTGTCCGCCAGCCGCTCTCGGCCCCGACCTGGCTGAACCCCACGACGAGCTTGCCGTCGGCGGCAGGTGTTCCCGCTGTCCCGCCCGCCGCGCCGGCGGGCTTGGCGCCTTCCTTCTTCTCGCACCCCGCCGGCGCCAGCGCCGCCAGGACCGCGGCCAGCACGGCGAGGACGACATGTCGGCGGAAATCCGCGGCGTACGGCAGCATGGGCATGGCCTCCGATCGGAGTTGCGCCCTTCCGGGCCGGTCGACCAGGCAGCATTTATATACTGATTCGGCGGTGTCGGTGCGTGGGGGTGCTCTCGGGCACGCCGCGATGAAGGCCGCCCCGCGCCCGATCGACCAGTCCGCCTGCCCCCCCCCCGCCAAAGCCCGCCGGAGACCCGCCGCATGCCCGATCCCGCCTTCGCCCTTGGCCTGGACTTCGGCACAGCGAGCGCGCGAGCCCTGATCGTGGACACCCGCGATGGGACCGAGATCGCCGTCGGCGTGGCCGACTATCCGACCGGCGACGGCGGGATCATCACGGACCGTTCGGACCCCAACCTGGCGCGCCAGAACCCCGCCGACTACCACTCCGCCCTGGAGGGGAGCGTCCGAGAGGCGATCATCAAGGCCGCGGCCGTTCCGGGGTTCTCCCCGTCTCGCATCGCCGGCATCGGAGTGGACACGACCGGCTCGACGCCGCTGCCGGTCGACCGGGCCGGAACGCCGCTGGCCTTGCTCGATCAGTTCAGGCACGACCCGGGCGCGCAGGCCTGGCTCTGGAAGGACCACACCTCCCACGCCGAGGCCGCGGAGATCACCGATAGGGCCGCCAAGGACGGCCTGCCCTACCTGGGCAAGTGCGGCGGGGTGTACTCCTCCGAGTGGTACTGGTCCAAGATCCTGCACTGCGAGCGCACCAGCCGGCGCGCGGCCGCGGGCGCGTTCGGCTGGGTCGAACTGTGCGATTACATCCCGGCGTTGCTCGCCGGCAACACCGATCCGACGCGGTTGTCGCGCGGCATCTGCGCCGCCGGGCACAAGGCGATGTACCACGCCGGTTGGGGGGGCCTGCCCTCGGCCCGGTTCCTCGATTCGCTCAGCCCCGGCCTGTCGCGCTACCGCGAGCGGTTCGCAACGCCGGCCGTGCCCTCCGACCGGCGCGCCGGGGCGCTCGCCGCGGCCGTCGCCAATCGGCTGGGCCTGCCGCCGGACGTCCCCGTCGCGGTCGGGGCCATCGACGCGCACGCCGGCGCGGTCGGCTCCGGCTGCGGGCACGGCACGCTCGTCAAGATCATCGGCACCAGCACGTGCGACTGTATGGTCGCTCCCCTGGCCGCCAATCTGCCCGACATCCCCGGCGTGTGCGGCATCGTGCCCGAGTCGATCCTGCCGGGGATGTACGGGATCGAGGCCGGGCAGTCGGCCGTCGGTGATCTTTTCGACTGGTTCGTCCGACGCATCGCGCCGAGCGGATTCGGAACGGGGCCCGAGGCCCACCAGCGCCTGAGCGAGGGCGCGGCCAGGCTCAAGCCGGGCGAGAGCGGCCTGGTGGCCCTCGACTGGCATCACGGCAACCGGACGGTGCTGGTGGACCCCCGCCTGACCGGCCTGATCGTGGGCGAGCACTTGCAGACAACGCCGCCGGAGATCTACCGCGCCCTGATCGAGGGCACGGCCTTCGGCGCGCTCAAGATCATCGATCGGCTGGAGGAGTTCGGCGTGAAGGTCGAACGGGTGGTCAACTGCGGCGGCATCGCCGAGAAGAACGCGACGGTGATGCAGATCTACGCCGACGTGATCGGCCGCCCGATGCAGTTGAGCCGCTCGGCACAGGCCTGCGCCCTGGGGGCCGCCATCTTCGGGGCCGTCGTCGGCGGGGTCCACAGAACGGTCCCCGACGCCCAGCGCGCCATGACCGGCGTCAGGCCCACGGCGTACACGCCCATCCCGGGGCACGCCGCCGTCTACCGGCGCCTCTACCGGCTCTACACGCTGCTCCACGACGCCTTCGCGGCGGGCACCGCTGCACCGCCGCTTGGCGGCGTCATGAAGGAACTGATCGAGATCCGCCGGGCGGCCCGGAGCGGGGCCTGAACCTGCCCGACGGCGCCACGACCATACGAAAGGAATCCGATCGAAAGATTGCGTCGCACGGGGCCAAGCGGTAGCATTGATTTCCAGGGGCCACGATCAGGCCGCACGTGTGCTCTTCGTTGCGTCGCACGACTCTTCCGAGGGGTTAATGGCATCGGTTACTCATCAGCGAGTCTGGTACGTGGGCGTGCTCGTGGTCACGGCGACAGCGGGGGCGGCGTTGACGTGGTGGGCGGCGGAGGGATGGGGGGGTGAGGGGTGGGGGGGGCGCCGGCCCGCGGTCGCGGGCGAGGCTCAAGCCGGCCCACGGGCCGTTGAGGTCGCGGCGGCCGAGCCGATCCGGTACGACCGGGACATCCGGCCGATCCTGACCGACCGCTGCTTCAAGTGCCACGGCCCGGACGCGAGCAAGCGCCAGGCGAAGTTGCGGCTGGATGTGCGCGAGGTGGCCGTCGCGGACCGCGACGGCGGGCCCGCCATTGTCCCGGGCAGGCCCGACGCGAGCGAAATGTGGCGGCGCGTCAGCAACCAGGACCCGAAGGAACGGATGCCTCCGCCGGACAGCAACAAGCGGCCGCTGTCGGCGGAGGAGAGGGAACTGGTCCGCCGCTGGATCGAAGCCGGCGCATCGTACGAGCCGCACTGGGCGTTTGTAGCGCCGGTCCGGCCGGGCGTGCCGGAGGTGCGCAATACCGCCTGGTGCCGCAACGCCGTGGACCGCTTCGTGCTGGAGCGCCTCGAGAAGGCGGGCGTCGCGCCCTCGCCGGAGGCGGACAAGCCGACGCTGATTCGACGCGTGTTCCTGGACCTGACGGGGCTGCCGCCCACGCCGGAGGAAGTCGATGCGTTCGCCTCCGACCCGCGCCCCGACGCCTACGAGCTCTGGGTGGACAAGTTGCTCACCGAGGAGCCGTACCGCACGCGCTACGCCGAGCGCATGGCCGGCCCATGGCTGGACGCCGCGCGGTACGCGGACACGAACGGCATCCACACCGACGCGGGCCGCCAGATGTGGTTGTGGCGCGACTGGGCGCTGGGCGCGTTCCGGGACAACATGCCCTTCGATCGGTTCCTGACCGAGCAACTTGCCGGCGACCTGCTCCCAGACGCGACGGAAGCCCAGAAGATCGCCAGCGGCTTCAACCGCAACCACGTCATGACCGATGAGGGCGGGGCGATCGCCGAGGAGTACCTGGTCGAATACGCCGTGGACCGCGCCGCGACGACGGGCTCGGTGTTCCTGGGGTTGACGCTCGGGTGCGCCCGCTGCCACGAGCACAAGTTCGACCCGG
The DNA here is from genome assembly GCA_041483855.1 of Phycisphaerae bacterium. Taxonomy (GTDB): domain Bacteria; phylum Planctomycetota; class Phycisphaerae; order Phycisphaerales; family UBA1924; genus JBGPGM01. The sequence continues at coordinate 5,118 of JBGPGM010000118.1, forward strand.
TCTCGCACGAGGACTTCTACCGCTTCCTGGCGTTCTTCAACTCGATCGAAGAGCCGGGGCTCTACTCGCAGCTGCCCGACTCGAACCGCGCCTTCGAGCCGTTCATGCAGGTCCCCACCACGGAGCAGAAGAGCACGCTGGCGGCGCTGCGCCAGGACCTGGCCGCGGCCAAAGCCGCCCTCGAAGCGCCGTCTCCCGAGGAGGATGTGCAGCGCGCGGCGTTCTTCGCCGGACTTCCGTCGCGGACTGGGGTGGCCTGGGAGGCGGCGCGGGTGACCGGCGCGACCTCGACGGGCGGGGCCACGCTGACGGCGCAGCCGGATGGGTCCGTCCTGGCCTCGGGCGCCAACCCGGACAAGGACGAGCACGTCATCACCCTGCGCACCGAGGCGGCGGGCCTGCGGCTGCTGGCGCTGGAAGCGCTGACGGACCCGAGCCTGCCCATGGGGCGAGTCGGTCGCTTCGACAACGGCAACGCGGTCCTGACCGGTGTCGAGGTCGAGGCGATCTCGGTGGCCGACCCGGCCAAGCGATCCCCGGTGCGGATGGCCTGGGCCTGGGCGGACCACGAGCAGCAGGATGGCGACCACCACGTCGTCAACGTGCTCGACACCGCCGATGGACTGGGCTGGGCCGTGGATGCGCACCGGCGCGAGGGCGGGCGCGTGGCGCTGCTCGTGGCCGCGGAACCTTTCGGTTTCGATGGCGGCACCGACCTGGTCGTGCACTTGCAGTACCGCTCGATGTATGCACGGCACGTGCTGGGCCGGGTGCGGCTGAGCGTCGGGCGGCTGGGCCCGGACGGGATCGCGGCGCTGCCCGCGGCCGTCAGCGGCTGGTACCTCGTCGGGCCGTTCCCGGCCGAATCCGGCAAGGCGGCCTACGAGAACGCTTTCGGCCCCGAGCAGGAAGCGGTGCTGGACCTGACGAAGAACTTCGGGTCGGGCAACCAGTTCTGGCGTTACGACCAGAATCTGCGCGATGCTCAGCTCAACAAGCTGGCCCAGGGCGTCAACGTCACCTACGTTGGACGCCGGATCTTCACGCCGACGGCGCGCCAGATGGAACTCTCGCTGGGCAGCGACGACGGTTTCCGTCTCTTCGTCAACGGCCAGGAGGCCGCGTCGCGCCAGGTGGACCGCGCGCTGGCGGCGGACCAGGACAAGGCGACGGTGTCGCTGCAGGCGGGCGTGAACACGCTCGTGCTCAAGATCGTCAACACCGGCGGCGAGTCGGGCTTCTACTACCGGGCCGGGGAGGGGGGGCGCCAGGAGGAACTGGCCGGCGATCTCGTGGCCGCGCTCCTGCCGGAGAGCGCCCGCACACCCGACCTGGGGGGCCGGATCGAGCGGGCGTGGAGGATGACCTTCTCGCCGGGGTACCGTCAGGGCAAGGAGAGGGTCGCCGAGTTGGAGCGTCAGGCCGGGCAGGTCGAGGCCCAGGTGCCGCTGACGATGGTGATGAAGGAACTGCCCAAGCCGCGTGAGACCTTCGTGCTGGTGCGCGGCGTGTACGAC
>JBGPGM010000119.1:0-6632 GCA_041483855.1 Phycisphaerae bacterium
ACCTTCTCGGGGATCGTCACCGCGAACACCAGGTAAGCGATGGCGCAGAACGCCAACTGCATCACGGCCGGGCCGGCCAGCAGCAGCACGACGCCGAAGAGCGTCAGGATCAGCGCCAGGCCCTGTCCCAGGTGGTTGGGCACTCCCACGATGAAGAACACGTAGCACACGATCCCCAGCGTCAGCGGCGCCAGGCCCGGCCAGAACACGCACGTCCGGGCCCAGGCCAGCCCGCGACGCTCCTGCCAGAGCAGGTACCCGGCGATCACGGGCACCAGGTAGGCGTGCGACCAGTCGCCGTTGCCCCAGCTGTGCTGGTGCTGGGCCCAGAACCAGGCGTGGAAGAGCCCGATAAACGCCACGGCCAGCAGGCCCACGCGCGCCGCGTTCGGCCCGGCCAGCAGCCGGCGCATCAGCAGCGCACCCGCCTCTACGGGCTTGGACGCAAGGCTGCTTGTGCTGGCGGCCGCCATCGTCACCGCGTCTTCTCCTCCGGCCTGGCGCGTGCAGGTACTACGCCCCACCGCCGGACGAGGGTTCATGGCCGGCACGGGCCAGGCCGGCAACATCAGCGCCGGACCGCCCCAGCGCCCCTCCCGGCCCGCACGGCTCGCCCATCTTGCCGTGGTCAGCAGATGCCGGTGGCCGTCTAGCGGGGGGCGACCGCGCGGTTGATACCGAACACGTCCCCCTCGAAATTCCGGTCGAGGATGAAGCCGAAGCCGTAACTGGCCCGGAAACCGCTGCGGAAGACCGCCAGCGGGAAAGCCCAGAAGTTCGTGCCCACGTTGATGCGGTCGTCGGGCTTGAGATAGATGTCCGGCTGGGTGCCCTTGGCGATCGCCCTCAGGTTCAGCTGGATGATCGCCTGGTGGTTGTGCCCCACCATGCGGGTCAGGTCCACCCGCTCCGGGATCGCCAGGTTGCCCAGACCGCCGGCCGAGTTGACGGCGCGGGTCAGCGTGATCCGACCGCTGCTCGGGATCGAGTACGGGCCTGGACGCACCACCTGGCCGTCCACGTAGATCAACCCCTGCGGCGGCGGCGGCACGCGGATCACGTCGCCGGCCCGGACCACGACGTTGTACTCCGCCGCGCCCGCCACCAGCGGGGCCGTCGGCACCTCAATTACGCGCTGCGTCACCAGGTCGGCGGCCGGACTCTTGGCGGGGGCCATAGGGCTGGGCGCCTCGGGCAGGCCCGCGCCGGCGGGTGGCGGCGCACCGGTCTTGACCCACTGACCGTTGAGGAACACCCACTCGCTCTTGCCCGGCGTACGGCCGGGCGCGGGCGCGGAGGGCTGGGTGCCGCTGTTCGGGCCGGATGGGCTTGTCAGGTCGACGGGCGGCTCTCGCTTGGGCGTCGGCGCGGGCTGGTCAATGTCGTGAGTGCCGATCGCGCCGGGCGACCCTCCACCCCCGCCACCGCCGCCAGGGGGGGGAGGGGGGGGCTTGGGCTTGGACAACTCGTCGATCAGGTCGATGACGTGCTCGCCATCGGGCGGCTTGGGCTTGGGGCCCGGCGGCGTGCGTGTCGGCGTGGCCGCCGGCACCGGCCCGCCCGTGGCCTCCTCGCTCAGCGGGACTTGCCGGATCACGTAGATGTGCTCCGGGCCCTCGTCGAAGCCCTGGGCCGCGGTCAGCGCGTCGAGCAGCTTGTAATCCGGCCTGGGGATCGTGTAAACGCCCGGGGCGCGCACGCCGCCGATGGCGCTGAAGGTCTGCTGGCGCGGGGCCGTGACCACGACGGAGACGACCGGCGTGGTCTGGATCTGCCGCTCGCGGATCGTGGCGGCGATGGTGTCCTGGATCTGCGCCTCGGTCTTGCCCTGGAGGCGGATGGGCGGCAGCCGCGGGATATCGATGAACCCGCGCTGGTCGATCACCCGCTGGAACTGCTCCTCCTGGCCGATGCGATAGAAGTCGCGGATCCGCACGTCCAGGACGTCGCCGGGGCCGACGTGGTAGTCCCGGATGTCGGGGATCAAGTCGTCCCGCGTGACCGGCGAGACCTCGACGTAGCTCGTGTCGGCATCCTCGATGCTGGCGAGCCGTTCGAGGATCGGCACGCGCGTCGGCGTCGCCTCCCACCGCCCGGTGACGCTCGGGTCCAGGAACGAGTCGGCCTCGCACCCCACGGCGCCCAGCATCAGCAGCACGCCGACCAGCGCGCCCGCCCCCAGGCGCGGCCCTGCGGACCCGCCCCGCCAGGGCCTGGGCCGACGATCGGCGCGCGGACCCAGGTGGGCCGCGAACTCCCGGTGTGTTTGAACATCGGCCACAACTACGCTCCTTGCCATTGACTGCTCGGGCCAGTCGTCCCCCAACATACTGTCATTCCCATGGCCGGACCGCCATGGTCCGATGTGCCAAGACCTACGCCCCGGGCTGGTCGCCTGTTCTTGGGCTCGCCACGACGAGTGGGGGGGTCCATCCCGCGCCCTGATGGCAACGGTAGCAGCCTCGGCGCGCTCTTCAAACCGTCCTGCACCATCATCCCCGGCCGGGCCGGCCCACGCGCCAACGCCCGGTTCGGAGCAAAGTTCCATCGACCCTTCCCCGATCATTCGTGAGGCGGCCCTCCGGGGCCATAGGGCATCCCATCCTAATGACTCTCGGACGTGCCAGCACGTGCACCCACCGCAACGGCCGGCCGATCGCTCCGTCCGGACGCGGCTCCTACACTGGCCTGATGCCGGCGCAGCCGCGGAGTCCGGATCAGGCCCCCCACGCCGCTGTCTTAAGCCCGGCGCTGGCCCGCACTCTGGCCCGTCACCCGCGGCCGCTCGGCGGCGACCCGTTGCGCCGGGTGGACCGACCCGTAATCAGCCTCACCGGCATGGTCCTGAATAACCATGATGGATCGCCCCACCAGCTCACCCCGAAGCGTAAACCCCCCTGGTTGAGGGCCAAGGTTCCGGGGGGTGACGGGTACAACCGCCTGAAGGACGTTCTCGATGGCCATGGTCTCCACACGGTCTGCCAGGAGGCCGGATGCCCCAATATGGGGGAGTGCTGGAACCGCGGCATCGCCACCATCATGATCCTGGGCGACACCTGCACCCGCGCCTGCGGCTTTTGCAACATCAAGACCGGCCGGCCCGCGCCGGTGGACCTGGACGAGCCGCGACGCGTCGCCGAGTCGCTGGCCCTCATGCGCCTCAGGCACGTCGTCATCACCAGCGTCAACCGCGACGAACTTGCCGACGGCGGCGCGGCGGTCTGGGCCGAGACGATCCGGCTGACGCGCCGGGCGTGCCCGGACATGTCCGTCGAGGTGCTCATCCCGGACTTCGAGGGCAACCGGGACGCGCTCCAGCAGGTGATCGACGCCCGGCCGCACATCATCAACCACAACCTGGAGACCGTCCGGCGCATGTACCCGGCGGTGCGCCCCAGCGCCAAGTTCGACCGGTCGCTAGAACTGCTCCATCGAGTCAAGCAGGCGGGGATTGTCGCCAAGACGGGGATCATGGTGGGCATCGGCGAGCACGACGAGGAGGTGCTGGCGCTGATGCAGGAGGTGCAGGCGCAGACGGCCGCCGACATCCTCACCATCGGCCAGTACCTTCAGCCGACGCGCAACCACCTGCCGATCGACCGGTGGGTCCACCCGGACACGTTCGAGATGTACCGCCAGGCGGGCCTGGCCCGCGGGTTCAAGGTGGTCCAGAGCGGGCCGCTGGTGCGGTCCAGTTACCACGCCGACGACCAGGCGGACCGGCTCACCGGGACCGAGCGGCGGACCCACGAGGCGATGTCGCGCCTGATCGGCAGCACGCAGCAGGGCTGAGCCGCGCTGGCGCCAACAGCCGGCCCCGACCTGGGCCGGACGAACAAGGAGACGACCATGCAAGGACTGCACTTGGCGGCGGTGGTGGCGGTTGTGCCGCTGGTGGCGGCGGTGCTGGGCGGGTGCTCGGCCTCGTGCCTGCACCCGCTGTACACCAAGGACACGCTCCGCTTCGACGAATCGCTGATTGGGTCCTGGGAGAACAAGAACGACGAGGGCCTCACGACGATGACCGTCACCGTGCGCAAGGCCGACGCGACCCGTTGCGCGGCGGAGGTCGTGCCCTACGAGCACGGCAAGCCCGGGGCCCCGACCACGCTGGACGTGCACCTCGTCGAACTCGGCCAACAGCGATTCCTCGACCTCTCCCCCGGGGCGCCCGCGCGAGAGGACCTGGGGCGGCGGCTGGGAACACTGGCGGTCCCGAGCCATGAGGTGCTGGAACTCACGAGCACGCCCGACACCGTCTCGGTCCGCCAGATCGACGAAGACTGGCTGCGCGACGCCCTCAAGGGCCTGCGCATCGTGGCCGAGCACACGATCGTCCGCGACGCCGACGGGGGCGATGGGCACGTCGTGCTGACCGGCTCGACCGATTCGCTCCAGACGTTCTTCAAGGACCACGCCCAGACCAAGGGCCTGTTCGCGGATCCGCTCGTCTTCACTCGCGTCAAGGGTGCGGAAGCGAAGCCGGCGGCCAAGCCGTAGCGGCAACGGCCCGGCCGTGCGCGCCGTGTACCGGACGATCCCGACCTGCCGCGATGGACCGTCCCCAGCCCGCCCGCTCCCGCCTACTTCTTGTCCGCCACGTTCAGCGACCGGCCCACGCGGCGCTTGCGGTTCATCAGTTTCCGCCCGCCCCGCGTCTTCATGCGGGCGCGGAAGCCGATCGCGCGCTTCCTCTTGAGATTGCTGACTCGGTGCGGATAATGCATGGCAGGGCCTCGGTGACCGCGGCCTCTTGGGCGGGCGCGGGGGTCTGGAGTGTAGGGCGGGGCGGGTGGTGCGGCCAGCGGCGGCGGGATCGGTCCGGTCATCGGTTCAGGCCCCGCGCGACGATAGAATGATCGGTCGAGGGGCGGCGTGCATCCCCTCGGTCACTGGGCGCGATTGCTCGCTGGCCGCCTGGAGGTTCCAACGGCCGACCAACGAGCAGCCGCGTCCGGATCGTGCGGCGTCGGCGGGCCGAGACCGCCCGTGCGGCCGCCGGGTTCGGACCAGGACCAGCGCCGGCCCATCGCACGCGGGCCCGGCGCGATGCGGCGGTGGACGCCCATGTTCAGCGAAGAGATCCGGATCGCCGCCGAGCAGAGGCTCGGGCATCAGTTCAGCGACCCGGCGCTGCTGGAGTGCGCCCTGACGCACGCGTCGATCGCCGATACGCGCCAGGACTCCAACGAGCGGATGGAGTTCCTCGGCGACTCCGTCCTCGGGCTCGTCGCCTGCGAGGTCACCTACCACATCTTCCCCCAGATGCTCGAAGGCGAGATGACCAAGATCAAGTCTACCGTCGTCTCGCGCCAGACCTGCGCCATGATCGCCCGCCAACTCGGCCTCGAATCCCTGCTCTCCCTGGGCAAGGGGATGCAGGGCAAGAACGCGCTGCCCCAGAGCCTGGCCGCGGCCGTGCTCGAATCCGTCGTCGCGGCCGTCTATCTCGACGGGGGCCTGGAGGCGGCCCGCCGGTTCCTCACGCCGATCCTGGAGCCGATCATCCGTCGGGCCGAGGCCAGCGGGCACCAGGAGAACTTCAAGTCCGTCCTGCAGCAGCACGCCCAGCAGCACCTGACCGACACGCCGGCGTACCTGGTGCTCGACGAGAAGGGCCCGGACCACGCCAAGTGCTTCGAGGTGTGCGTCGAGATCGGGGCGCGACGCTTCCCGTCCTGCTGGGGGCAGTCCAAGAAGCAGGCCGAGCAGATGGCCGCGCTCAACGCGCTGCAGGAACTCGGCGTCGCCCAGCAGGGCGCGGACGGGCACGTGCGGGTGGTGAGGGAGGCGTAGCCCGCGCCGGCGATCAGCCCGGCGCGTCCTCGACGATCTGCGCCCACTGGCGCTGCAACCGCTGCACCGACACGGGGGCCGACGTGCCGAGTTGCTCGGCCAGCAGCGACACTCGCAGTTCCTCGATCAGCCAGCGGAAGCGCACCACGGCCGGGTCCGGCGGCTTGCCCTGGCGCTCCAGGTCCGCCGCACGCTCCAGGCACGCCCGCCACATGGGGCCGATCTCCTCGCCCGCCCGGGCCTCGCGCTCGGCCGCACGCCGGGCCGACCCCGCGCCCGTCAGCCTCCCGAGACGGATGTGGATCGCGCTCAGGTACCGCGCCACGTGCGCCAGCCATGGCGCGGGCGTGCTCAGCAGGAACCCTGGAAGGACCAGGTGCGCCAACTGCCCGCGGATGTCCGCGACGGCCGGCGCGACGGCCGGCGCGACGGCCGGCGCGATCGCCGGCGCCGATGCGCCGCGCTCCGCCAGTTGCAGCGCCACGGCGTGGTACGCGGACAGGATGGCCGCGGCATCCTCGCACGCCTGCCGCAGGGCGTCATCGACCGCGGGCGAGCGAGCGTGAAGGCATTGCTCGAACTGGCCGGGCGTGCGGACGCGCCACGCGGTATCGATGATGCTGGCATCGTCGGCCGCCTCGCCGGGCTCGTCGTGCAGGAACGTGCGCTCGGCGGCCAGGGCCAGCAGGTCGGCGTGCAGGTTCTTGACCGGCCCCAGCGGCGCGTAGTACTTGGCCAGGGCGTCCATGCCCGGCAGGTACTTCATCCGCCGGGTCACGTCGTCGGAGATGTGGAGCACGAACAGCCGGCGCAGGCCCGCCCGCATGGCGAACCTC
>JBGPGM010000120.1:0-6626 GCA_041483855.1 Phycisphaerae bacterium
CCTCGCCGCGGCCGACCTCGCCGACGCCCTGGCACTCTGGTCCGGCTTGGGCTACTACCGTCGCGCCCGCCACCTCCACGCCGCGGCCCGCGCCATCGTCGCCGACCATGCCGGGCGCGTCCCCGCCGACGTTCCCACGCTCCTCACCCTCCCCGGCGTCGGGCGCTACACCGCCGGCGCCATCGCCTCCATCGCCTTCGGCCGGCGCGCTCCGCTGGTCGATGGCAACGTTGCCCGCGTCCTGATGCGCCTCGACGCCCATCCCGCGCCGCACTCCGCCGCCGGCGCCAACGACTGGGCCTGGTCCCGCGCCGAGCAACTCGTCGCCGCCGCCGCCAACCCCGCCGCGCTCAACGAGGGCCTGATGGAACTCGGCGCCACCATCTGCACGCCGCGGAACCCGCGCTGCGGCCTCTGCCCCCTGCGAACCCAGTGCAGGGCGCGGCGCGCCGGCACGCAGGACCGCATCCCCGCCCCGCCGCCCCCTCGCGCCGCCCCCAAGCCCCGCATTTTCTGCGCGTCGATCATCCCCGCCGGCGCACGCACCCGTCTGCTCGTCCAGCGCCGGCCCGACACCGGCATGTGGCCCGGCCTCTGGCAGGCCCCCACCCTCGAGCGCACCGACCGTCCCCCCACCCGCACCCAGATCGCCCGCTGGCTCGGCCTCCCCGCCGCCGGCGCCCGCGCACTGGCCCGCGTTGATTCCTTCCTCCAGCAGACCACCCACCGCGCCGTCCGCTTCGACGCCTGGCGCTGCCGGCTCGGCGGGCGCACCCCGCCCGGCGCCCGCTGGATCCGCCGCGCCGACGCCGCGCAACTGGGCCTGTCCAACCCCCAGCGCCGCATCCTCCTCGGCGACATCCCCTACGCCGCGGGCACAGCCCGCCCGCCCCGATTATCCTCCCCGCCGTGATCTACGCCGTCGTCATCCCCGTCTACAACGAGCGGACCCTCTTCCCCCTGCTCATCGAGCGCCTGCTGCGCACCCCCGTCCCCGCCCACCCCGACGGCGCCACCTCCCTCGACCGCCTCGTCGTCATCGTCGACGATGGCTCCGCCGACGGCACCCGCGACTTCCTCAAGAGCCTCGACTCACGCCCCGGAATCCTCGTCGCCCTTCACGACAGGAACCAGGGCAAGGGCGCGGCCGTGCGCACCGGCTTCGCCCGCGCCCTCCAGGCCGGCGCCGACATCGTCCTCGTCCAGGACGCCGACCTGGAGTACGACCCGCGCGACCACGCCCCGGTCCTCATGCCCATCCTCGAGGGCCGCGCCGACGCCGTCTTCGGCTCGCGGTTCCTGGGCCAGGCCCACCGCGTCCTGTACTTCTGGCACTCCATCGCCAACCGGTTCATCACCTTCGCCTCCGACGTCTTCACCAACCTGAACCTGACCGACGTCGAGTGCTGCTTCAAGGCCCTCACCCGCGACGTGGCCGCCCAGATCGTCATCCAGGAGGACCGCTTCGGCGTCGAGCCGGAACTGGCCGCCAAGGTCGCCCGCGCCCGCCTGACCGAGCCCGCCTCGGGCGCGCCGCGCCGCGCCCGCGTCTACGAGGTCGCCGTCAGCTACGCCGGCCGCACCTACGAGGAGGGCAAGAAGATCACCTGGCGCGACGGCGTCGCCGCCCTCTGGTGCATCCTCAAGTACGGCCTCCGCCCCTAGTTCATTTCCACCGGTCGCGCCGGACCCGTCGGCAGCGGACCGGGCGGCGGCAGCTGCGCGTCCGCGGCCAGTTGCGCCAGCTGCGCCACCGTCGCCACGCCCAGTTTCCGCATGATGTTCGCCCGGTGGAACTCCACCGTCTTCTCCGCACGGAACAGCCGCGCCGCGATCTCGCGGGTCCGCTTGCCCGCCAGCAGCAGGTGCAGCACGTCCATCTCGCGCTTGGACAGCCGCCCGATCCGCTCGGACGCCTGGGAGCGCCGCGCCCGGTCGGCGCGGGCCGCGGCGTCGGTCGCGATCGCCTGCCGGATCCGCGTGAGCAGCAGGTCGTGGCTGCACGGCTTCTCGATGAAGTCCGCCGCCCCCGCCTTCATCGCCGCCACCGCGATGGGGACCTCCGCGTACCCGGTCATGAAGATGATGGGCAGGACGGACCCGCGCGCGGCCAGGGCCTGCTGGAGCGCCAGCCCGCCGGAGCCGGGCATCCGCACGTCCAGGATCAGGCACCCGGGGCGCTCCGCGTCGAACTGCGCCAGGAACTGCTCCGCCGAGGCGAAGCCCTGGTTGGGGATGCCGACGGACTCGAACAGGACCCGGAGCGAATCCCGGACGGCCGCGTCGTCGTCAACGACAAAGACAGTGGGTTCAGCGTGCACGGTGGCGTGCTCCTCTTGACACGCGCGGCCCCGAGGGGACGCGGAGGGTGAACGAAAAGGTGGCGCCGGTGTCCGCGTTGCTGGAGGCCGAGAGCGTCCCCTTGTGGGCGTCGATGATGGACTTGCTAATGGCCAGCCCCAGGCCCATGCCGTCGGGCTTCGTAGTGAAGAAGGGCTCGAAGATGTGCGGCACACTCTCGGGGGCCAGGCCCGGACCGAAATCGCGCACGGCGACCTGGACCAGGCCGGGCGCCGGCGAGCCGGTCCGGACGATCACCGGCGGGCCCTCGACGCCCCCCGGGTTGTCGGTGTGCGGGCCGGACGTGCTGGCCTCCAGGGCGTTGCGCACCAGGTTGAGCACCACCTGCTGGATCTGGATCCGGTCGGCCAGCACGGGCGGCAGCCCCTCGGCCAGTTCCAGCCTCAGGCGCCCCGGGGGCCCGGCCCGGATCAGGCCGGCCAGGTCCAGGATCTCGCGGATCAGGTCGTTGGCGTCCACGGTGGACAGCTGCGGCTCGCGCTTGCGCACGAACGAGGCGATCCGGCGCGTGATCTCCGCCCCGCGCCGCGCCTGCGCGTCCACCCGCGAGCAGATATCCAGCAGGTCCGCGTGCCCGTCCGGGCCGGAGCGCAGCCGCTGCAGCGCCGCCTGGGTGTAGTTGGCGATCGCCGCGAGGGGCTGGTTGAGTTCGTGGGCCAGGATCGCGGCCATCTCGCCCGCGACGGCGTGGCGCGAGACGCGGGCCAGTTCGGCCTGCTGAGTGCGGGCCTGGTCCTCGGCGGCGCGCAGGTCCGTGATGTCCTCGACCATGCCGATGCACACGCCCTCGTCGGGCGGCAGCGCCGGAAGCCCCGAGACGGTCAGCCGGCCCCAGATCGCCCGGCCGTCCTTGCGGACGTACCGCTTGACGATCTGGTAAGAGTCGCACTCGCCGGCGACCATCTGGGCGAAACGGTCCAGCGTGAGGCGCAGGTCGTCCGCGTGGGTGATGTCCGCGATGCTCATGCCCAGGAGTTCTTCGGCGGAATACCCCAGCATCCGCTGCAGCGCGGGGTTGGTGCGCCGAAAGGAGCTGTCGGCCGCGACCAGCGCGATGCCGACGCCCGCGTGCTCGAAGATCCCGCGGAACCGGGCCTCGGACTGGCGCACCGCGTCCTCGGCGCGCCGGCGGTCCGTGATGTCGGTCACCATGGCCAGGGCGCCGACGAACCGGCCGGACTCGTCCAGGATCGGGTTGCTCGAGATGATCACCCAGAGGTCCTGGCCGTCGCGCCGGCGGAGGCAGAAATCGTGCACCTCGCGCACGCGGCGCTGCATGCTCCCCGCGGCGAGCGGCCGCCCCTCCTCATGCATGAAATCGTAGATGTGGCGGCCGAGCATCTCGTCGGCGGGATAGCGGAGCATCCGGGCCATGCGGGCGTTGACAAAGGTGGTCTTCCACTCGTCGTCCACGACCCAGATGCCCTCCTCGGCGGCCTCGACGATCCGGCGGTACCGCGCCTCCGACTCGCGCAGCGCCTCCTCGGCATGCTTGCGCTTGGTGCTGTCCAGGAAGCGGTCGGTCACGTCCACGGCCGTGCCGATGTAGCCGGCGAACCGGCCGTCGGGGGTAATGTGCGGCGCGCCGGTCACGAATACCCAGCCGTAGTCGCCGCCGGCGCGCCGGAGGCGGTACTCCATCGAGAACGGGCGGCGGGCGTCGAACGCCTCCGTGTAGATCGCCACGCAGCGGTCCAGGTCGTCCGGGTGGACGCCCCCGAGCCAGCCGCCGTCGATTTCCTGGGCGAGGCTGCGCCCGGTGTAGGCCAGCCACGCGCCGTTGAAATACGTGCAGCGCCGGTCCAGACCCGACTGCCAGATCAGGATGGACGTGCAGTCGGCGAACGACCGGAAGGACAGACCGCCCAGATCGCCGTTGGGCAGGCCGGCGGGGGTCGGCACTGCGCCGGGGTTGGCGCGGCGCGACTCTGACTTGCCGAGTCTCAGACGCGGATCGCTTCTCATGGCTGTCTGGTCGGACCGGGTCATGCCCGGGACTCTCCTTGGTCCGGGAGAACGACCCCAACGAGATCCGCCGCCGCGCCACAAAGCGCGGCGAAAACCCATGGGTACGGAATCGAACGTGAAGGAGGCGATGCAACTGTAAGCGCTTAATCGGTCAGAGGCCAATGTCGCCCCAAACAGGCTGCAAATGGGGTAAATACCGGAAAGCCCGCAGGATACCCCGATGTCGCACGCGGACGGATTCACGATTCTTCGTTCTCGCGCAGGCGGGCCACCACGGAGAAGTCCTCGAGCGTGGTGGTGTCCTGGCTGATCTTCTGGACGCCCGCGGCCACGTCGCGCAGCAGCCGGCGCATGATCTTGCCCGAGCGGGTCTTGGGCAGGGCGTCGGTGAAGCGGACCACGTCGGGCTTGGCGATGGGGCCGATCTCGTTGGCCACGTGGTTGGTCAGTTCATTCTTGAGCGCGGCGTCGGGGGCGCGCCCGGACTGGGCTTTGAGGGTGACGAAGGCGCAGATGCCGGTGCCCTTGATGTCGTGGGGCATGCCCACGACCGCGGCCTCGGCGACGGCCGGGTGCGAGACGAGGGCGGACTCGACCTCCATCGTCCCCAGGCGATGGCCGGCGACGTTGATGACGTCGTCCACACGCCCCATAATCCAGAAATAGCCGTCCTCGTCGCGCCGAGCGCCGTCGGCGGAGAAGTAATACGGCGTGCCGCTCTTTGGATCACGGATGCGGGCCCAGTACCCCTGGATGTACCGTTCGCGGTTGCCGTGGATGCCGCGCAACATGCCGGGCCAGGGCTTGCGGATGACGAGCAGGCCGCCGGCGTTGGCGGGGAGTTCCTGGCCGGCCTCGTTGACGATGGCGGCGTCGATGCCGAGCACGGGCAGGGTGCAGGAGCCTGGCTTGGTGGGGGTGGCGCCGGGGAGCGGGCTGATCATGTGGCCGCCGGTCTCGGTTTGCCAGTAGGTATCGACGATGGGGCAGCGGCGGCCGCCGATCTTGTCGTGGTACCAGATCCAGGCCTCGGGGTTGATGGGCTCGCCGACAGTGCCGAGGACCTTCAGCGACGAGAGGTCGTGCCTGGCGGGGTGCTGGTCGCCCCACTTCATGAAGGCGCGGATCGCGGTAGGGGCGGTGTAGAGGTGGGTGATGCAGTGGCGCTGGATGATGTCCCAGAAGCGGTCGGGGGCGGGGTGGTTGGGGGCGCCCTCGTACATGAAGGACGGGACGCGGTTGGGGAGGCAGCCGTAGACGACGTAGGAATGGCCGGTGACCCAACCGATGTCGGCGGTGCACCAGAAGAGGGAATGGACCGAGGGATCGGGCCTTGTCCCTCTGTGCCTCGGTGCCCTCATCTCTTCTTCGATGAGATTGAACGTCAGACGCGCCGTCATGGTCGTGAACACCATGTAGCCGCCGGTGGTGTGGATGATGCCCTTGGGCTTGCCGGTGGAGCCGGAGGTGTAAAGAAGGAAGAGCATATCCTCGGCTTCCATGGGCTCGCAGGGGCAGGTTGGCGAGGCCGCGCCGGTGAGGGCGTGGTAATCGTGGACGGCGGTGACGGCCTGCCAGAGTGCCGCGCCGGCGGCGTCGTCCGGCGCGCCGGTGCGGTTGAGGACGATGACGTCGCGAACCCTGTGCGGAGTCGGGGCGAGCTGTGCGCAGGCGTCGGCGACGTTCTTGAGCAGGGGAACGACCTCGCCGCGCCGGTACCCGCCGTCGGCAGTAATGATGACGCGGCTGGCGGCGTCGGTGACGCGTTCGGTGATGGCGTGGGGCGCGAAGCCGCCGAAGATGACGGAATGGGGCGCGCCGATGCGGGCGCAGGCGAGCATGGCGACGGCCAGTTCGGGGACCATGGGCATGTAGATGGTGACGACGTCGCCCTTGCGGACGCCGAGGGACTTGAGGGCATTGGCGAGCCTGGAGGTTTCGCGCTGGAGGTCGCGGTAGGTGAGGTGGCGGATGGGGTACGGACTGCCTCCGCCGACGGCGCCGGCGCCACCCGCGCCGGGGGCGGGGGAGGCGGAGGGGGGCTCGGCCTCCCAGACGATGGCGGTGCTGTCGCCGAATCCGGCGTCGACCTGACGGTCCACGCAGTTGTCGCAGGCGTTCATCTGGCCGTGGATGAACCACTTGGCATCCGGCGGCGTCCAGTCCAGCACGCGCTGCCAAGGCCTCATCCAATGGAGGGTGCGGGCTTGGTTTTCCCAGAAGCCCTTGGGGTCCTCAATGGACTGTTTGTGCAACTGGCGGTAGCGGTCGATGGAGTCGATGTGCCAGCGCTCGCG
>JBGPGM010000121.1:0-6611 GCA_041483855.1 Phycisphaerae bacterium
ACCTGGTCGCGGACGCCGCGGCCGGCCATCTGAGGCGCTCTGCGCCCGCACGGGGCGGGAGGGCTGCCCCTGTAGTTGGAGCGTGAAGATGGCGAAGTCGCGAATCAAGGACGTGGTGTCGAGTGAGTCGGACCGGTTCTTCCAGGCGCTGGAGCCGCGGGTCCTGCTCACGGGGGGTCAGACCACGGAAGTCATCACCTGGCACGGGGTGAGTCTCGAGACGGTGCGTGGCTCGTGGATCGTCACGTTCGACAACCTGCTGGGGCGGGACGCGGCGGTGACCCGGGCCGACCAGGTCATCGCCGCCCTCGGGGTGCAGGCGACGAGCGTGGCGGCGATCGGGCGGGGCGGGTACGCGCAGTTCACGACGACGGGGCACTTCAGCGAGAACGACGTGGCGCGGGTGCTGGGGCAGATGCCGGGGGTGGTGCAGGTCGAGCCGAACCGCATCGAGTACACCGATGCCGTGCCCAACGACCCGCTCTTGGCCACGCAGTGGGCGCACCTGAACACGGGGCAGTTCATCCCGGGCCTGGGCAACGGCGTGAGCGGGGCGGACATCCACTCGACGCGCGCGTGGGACACGACGATCGGCTCGCAGAGCGTGATCATCGCGGACATCGACACCGGGCTGGACCTGACGCACCCCGATCTGGCGGCCAACATCTGGCACAACCCCGGGGAGATCCCCGGCAACGGCATCGACGACGATGGGAACGGGTTCATCGACGACGTGAGCGGCTGGGACTTCGACGGCGGGGACAACAGCGTCGCGGACTGGCAGGGGCACGGCACGGCAACCGCGGGCTGCATCGGCGCCGTGGGCAACAACGGCATCGGCATCTCGGGCGTGAACTGGACTGTCTCGCTGCTGCCGGTCAAGGTCTTCCCGGACTTCGGCGGCGGCGCGGCCGAGGCTAACATCGTGGCCGCGCACGACTACCTGACGGACCTGATCACGCGGTACCACTACAACATCGTGGCGAGCAACAACTCGTACGGTGCGTTCCTGCCGACGTTCTTCAACCAGTTCGTGTCGGCGGAGGAGATGGCGATCCAGCGGTTCGTGGCGACAGGGGCCACGTTCGTGGCGGCCGCGGGCAATAACTCTAACAACAACGACGCCGCGTTCACCTCATTCCCGGCGTCGTACCCGATCCCGGAGTTGATCTCGGTGGCGGCGACGGACAACCGGGACGGGCTGGCGGGGTTCAGCAACTACGGGCTGATGACGGTGGACCTGGGCGCGCCCGGGGTGAACACGCTGACGACGGCGCCGGGGGGCGGGTACGTGTACATCAGCGGGACGTCATTCTCGAGCCCGTATACGGCGGGGGCGGTGGGGCTGCTCAAGGCGCACAAGCCGAACGCGTCGCAGACGGAGATCAAGCGGGCGCTGCTGGACGGGGCGGACCGGATCCCGTCGCTGGAGAATCGGACGGTGTCGGGGGGCAGGCTGAACGTCGCCGAGTCGCTGCGGATCATCGACATCGAGGGGCCGGTGGTGACGGCGATCTCGCCGGGGCCGGTGACGGCGCCGGTGAACCTGATCACGGTGGCGTTCAGCAAGCGGCTGGACCCCTCGCTGATCAACGCGTCGTTCATCGACCTTCGGCGTGCCAACGGCGACCAAATGTTCAACAGCAACGACATCCTGGTGCCGATCGCCAACAGCGACGTTTCGCTGGACGCCTCGGGGATGATCCTGACGATCGACCTGAGCCACGCGGGCGAGTTCCCCTTCGGGTTCCCCGTGGACCTCTTCCAGTTGACGCTGGACGCGCACGGGTTCCGGGACCTGAACGGCAACTACCTCAACGGCAACACCAACCTGCCCGGCCCGGCGATGAACCAGGTGTACGTCTTCGACGTCCAGACGTTCTCGGGGGTCTTCGAGCCCAACGACACGCTGGCCACGGCGGCGCCGGCCATCTTCGACGCCACCGGGCGGGCGGTCTTCGCCGGCGCCACGGTGGGCGATGGCGTGAACTTCAGCCTGGACGTGGACATCTACCGGTTCATGCTGGCCGGGCCGGGCCTGATCACGGCGGTCGTGGACGCCCGGGACCTTCCCATCCCGTCGCAGCTGGACTCGTACCTGCGCCTGTTCGGCGCCAACGGGCTGCAACTGGCCGCCAACGACAACTTCGACGGCTTGGACAGCCGCATCGAGTTCTTCGTGCCGACGGGGGGCATCTACTACGTCGGGGTGTCCGGCTTTGGCAACGCCAACTACCAGCCGAACATCGCCGCGAGCGGCTCGGCGCAGTCCACGGGCGACTACAACCTGACGATCACGGTGAACCTGATCCCCGAGGACTCGACGTCGTACAACTCGACGCACCCCCCGATCGCGATCCCGTCGTTCGGCACGATCACCGACACGATCACGATCACGGACACGCGGAACATCGTGGACGCCAATGTGCGCGTGCGCATCGACCACCCGTTCGACAGCGACCTTCAGATCCGGCTGATCTCGCCGCAGGGGACGAGCGTGGCACTGGTGCTCAACCGCGGCGGGAGCGGGGACAACTTCGGGCAGAACTCGGGGCCTGGGACGGTCTACACGATCTTCGACGACGAGACCAGCACCGGGATCGCGGTCGGTTCGCCGCCGTTCGCGGGCAGTTTTCGCCCCGAGACTCCGCTGAGCGCCCTGGACGGGCAGTCCGCCGGCGGGACCTGGACCCTGCAGATCACCGACACCAAGCCGCTGGACGCGGGGACGCTGCTGGCCTGGGGGATCGACCTGACGGTGGCCAACAACATCTTCGGGCCGTTCGAGCTCAACGACACCATCATCCTGGCCAAGGACACGGGCATCAACGGCACCGGGACCCAGTCGCTGACGGCCCACATCGGCGACGGGGCCTTCGGTCTGCGCGACGTGGACCTGTTCCGCTTCGTGGGCGCGGCGGGCACCACGCTGAACGCGACCGTCACGCCGGGGGCGGGGACGCTGGACTCGGTGCTGCGGCTGTTCGACTCGCAGGGCAACGAGCTGCTGATCGACGACCGGACGGACACGACGGAGTCGAGCGTGTCGTTCACGATCACCCAGGGGAGCACGTTCTACCTGGGCGTTTCGGGCGCGGGGAACAACAACTACGTCCTGACCAGCGGGGGCTCGGGCAACCCGTCGGCGACCACGGGCGATTACACCATCCAGATCAGCGTGGTGGGGGGCATCAGCAACGGCACGGTGATCGTGCACGGCAGCAACGTCGGGCTGGGTGTCAACGCCGACGGCTCGATCGGCGTCAACAGCGGGCTGAATGGCGTGGGAGTGAGCCTGAACAACATCGACTTCCTCGTTACGCCCGACCCCGCGCACGCGGTAGAGTCGTTCTTCGGCGGGACGTTCGGCGGCTTCATCTTCCGCAATGCCGGCCCGGGGTCCGAGTCGGACCTGCCGGTCACCATGACCAACGAGTCCGACTTCGCCAACCGGCGCGTCGTGGCCACCGGGCTGTTCCGGGGGCTCGAGGTGCGGCGGTCGTTCTCGTTCGGCGTCAACGACCAGTTCATCGCCGTGGACGTCACGCTGCGCAACACGACGACCAACAACATGGGCGACGTGGCGTGGATGGAGGCGTTCAACCCCGACCAGGGCCTCAACCGCCAGACCACGTTCACGCGGACGATCAACAACGTGCAGAACGCCACCGGGCGGCTGGTCACCGCCGCGTACTTCGACAACGACTTCCGCGGCGGGCTGACGATCGGCCTGGGTTCGGCCAACAACAGCGGGTTCACCGTGGCGACGTCGGTGGAGGACCGGGGCTCGCTGCGCGACCCGTTCCAGATCCTGGGCAGCGTGAACGACCCCGACCCCGCCGGGGACACCGGCGTGAGCGCGGACAAGCTGATCTCGATCGCGTACAACGTGGGCGCCCTGCAGGCCGGCGGCGTCGCGACGATGCGCTACTTCATCTTCATGGGGACCTCCGTGGCGGCCGTCAACGCCCAGTTCGCCATCCTGGACAACGGCACGGGCACGGGGCACCTGGTCCCCGACCCCAACGGCCCGGCGATCGCATCGGCGAACCTGCCGTACGCGGCGTACTACCCCGAGGGGTACGCCAACAGCCGGGCCAGCACGTTCATCCCGATCATCAATCCCAACGAGTCTGGGGCGCGCGTGGTGGTGATCGCCCGCTACGAGGTGGGAGACCGCGACCAGGTCCTGTACGATTCGGCCACCGACGACCTGGACGGCAACGGCGTCGCCGACGGCGTGATCGCGGCGCATTCGCGCAGCGGGCTGACGCTGACGACGCCCGCGCTCTATTCGCAGGGGGACGCCGTCAACGTCTTCAGCCCCATCGCCGGGCGCCAGGGCGTCCGCAAGGACACGCCGTACGCCGTCGAGATCCGCTCGTCGCTGCCGATCGGCGCGAACCTGAGCCACTTCGACTTCGGCGTTTCGACGGGCAAGGCGTTCACGACGACGACGAGCACGCTGTGGACGATCGCCGAAGGGTTCAAGGGGACGGGGGTGTTCGACTTCCTGGTGTACTACAACACCAGCAACCAGCGGATCAAGGTGACGACGACGATCTACCCGGAGGGGAACAGCGCACCGGTGGAGCTGATCCAGTTCATCGACCCGCTGCGTCGCGGCGGGTGGGCGCTCAACTCGCTGGCGCAGGTCCCCGACGGCCCGTACGGCATCCGCGTGGACGCGGAGGGCCCGATCGTGGCGGCGCTGACGCACTACGACACGAACTTCGGGGGCGGCGACGGCATCCTGGGGCTGCCCGACACGGGCTCGCTCAAGGGCGCCACGCCCGAGGGCCAGGTGGGCATCAACTCCGCGGCCGAGTTCGTCACCATCCTCAACCTCAACAGCGCGCAGGCGGACATCACGTTCACGTTCTTTTTCGCCAACGGCAGCGCCTACCGCCAGTTGGTCTCGGCGGCGGCGCTGCACCGGAGCGGATTCAACGTGGCCACGTTGCCCTCGTTCCCGACGGGCCAGCAGGCCTACTCGATCGCCTACGAGTCGAGCCTGCCGGTGACGGTGAACATCACGACGTTCGCCTTCGGCGAGGCGGCCAGTTCCAACTTCGCGGAGGTGGCGTCGTCGCTGTGGCTGTTCGCCGACGGTTTCCGGCCGTTGCCGGGCAACTCGACGGTGCACGAGTACCTGCGGCTGTACAACCCGACGGTGACGGACCTGAACGTGGAGATCACGATCACGTTCAACGACGGCGGATCGGAGAAGTTCCGGGAGACGGTCTCGCCACGTGCGGCCAACGAGTTCAACATCCACGACTTCGTGACGGGCGCGCGGGCGACGATGGGGACGGTGCCGGGCATCGGCTCGTTCTACGGCCTGCGCGTCGAGGCGCCGGAGCCGATCGTGGCGTACATGGGGCACTTCGACTCGTTCTTCTTCGGCGGCTTCGGCACGCTGGGCATGCCCATGGGCAACACCGAGCAGGTGATCTGACCCGCCGGCCGCCAGGGGTGCGGCGGGCGCTTGTGCGGCCGGCTGGCGCTATGATCGGCTTTGCCCCGCGCCGGGCAGCCCCCCCACTGGCGCGACAGCGGGCCGAGGGCGTAGCTCAGTTGGTAGAGCATCGGACTTTTAATCCGTTGGTCCCGAGTTCGAGTCTCGGCGCCCTCATTGGATGGCGGTTGGTCGGACGGCCGAAGGCGACGTTGGACGGGGGCCGGGGAATGGGGGGTGGCGGGGGCGTTGGGGGGGGCGGGAGTGCGCGACACGGTGAACCGAAGCACGATGCGAGTGGTCCACGCGAACTGGTCAGATGGGGCGCTCCATCTGTGGGCGGAGGCCGTCCAGGAGCGGCGCCCGACGGCCGGCGGCGCGGGCGCGGGCACACCGGGCGCGGAGGACGAGGTCCGCGACCACCCGTTCGCCGCGGGCTCGAACGAGGTGGCGAGCCTGGTGCGCGCCCTGGGCGTGCTCCCTGCTGATGGGAGGCCGGGAGAGGGCCCCGAGCCCGGCCGCCTGGTGCTGCTGCTCCCGACCGAGTCCCCGACTTCGTCGGGATCGGGGGAAGCGACCACCACTGACCTGGAGACAGGTCAGTGGCACCGGCCGATGCCCAGCCCGGCGCTGGCCCATGCAATCGGGCACACCGTCGACGCCGCCGGCTCGGACGAGGACGGCGCGCGCCCGAGCGGCCCGCCGGGCGTCCGGCGGCTGCGGCGCTTCGCGGTTCCCACCGTGCGTCTGAGCGCGGAGGCGGGCGCGCCGGTGCTCGAGGCGCTGGACGAACTGAACGGGGGCGCACCGATGAGCACGGCTGGCGCGCCGGTGGGCGTGGGGCAGTCGGTCAAGTACCTGGCGACGTGCGTGCGGCTGACGCGGCACGTGCTGGCGCAGCAGCGCTTTGTTCCGACGCTGGTGCAGGAGGCCGCGGGCGAGTTGCGGGGCGTCTGGCAGCCGTGGCTGGCGGATGAACCGACGATGGAGCGGGCCCGGATGCTGCTGGGGGCGATGCCGCCGGTGGTGCGGGCGCCGGTGGACGGCTTTGGCCACGAGGCGTGGCCGATCCTGGACGACTTCCTGCTGCGGATCGGCGATGCGCTGTGCCGGCGGACGCTGCGGGCCGAGGGGCTGGCCGAGGCGATCGAGG
>JBGPGM010000122.1:0-6579 GCA_041483855.1 Phycisphaerae bacterium
CGGCTCGCCCGGCTTCGGCGCGGTCGACTCCTTCCCTTCGGCCTTTTCCTTCGCCTCGATCTGGGCCCACCCGCCCCAGCTCGCCGGCGCATCGCACACCGCCACCGACCCGATCGAAAGCGTCTTCTCCTTGTCGAACACGGGCGCGAACGTCGTGCCGCGATTCGTCGTCTTCCACAGCCCGCTCGTCCCGAACGCCACGAAGAATGTCTTGGAGTTCCCGGGCGCCAGCGCGATGTCGGCGACCCGCCCGCCCATATTCGCCGGCCCGACCGAACGCCACGTCAAGCCCTTGAAGTCGTTCGCGCCCAGCACTCGCGGTGCGCCGGCACTCTCTTCCGGGCCCTGGGACCCCGCCTTCGGCGCACCCGCCTCCCCATTCTTCGCCCGCGCCTGTTCCTCCTGCGTCGCTGGCTGCGTCTTCGTCCGCGCCGCTTCCCCGTGAGCGTTCGCACACCCCGCCACGACCGCCAACACACACGCCCACGCCGCCAGCACTATCTCTCGCATCGGCACCACTCCATCGCCCGCACCAGCGCGGGGCGACACAGCCTACCCGATCGCGCCCGAGCCCGCGGCCGCCGCGGGCCAGGCGGCGCCGCTGACGACGGGACCGTGCGGAGCGAGCCGAGCCGCATGGGGCCTATGAGCACCCGGCGAAGAAGGCCGTCAGGAAGTCGAAGAAATCCTGCGAGTTCGTCACGCCGTCGTGGTTGAAGTCGGCGCTGCCCGCGAAGAACGAGGTGAGGAAGTCGAAGAAGTCCTGGCTGTTCAGCTGGCCGTCGTGGTTCCAGTCCGCGGCGCAGAGCGTGGCGATCCAGGATTCCGGCTGCCCGTTGTGCGTGCCGACGCCGACGAGGGTCAGGCCGTTGTCGCTGATCGCGACGCCGGACTCCAGCGTCCAACCGGTGAGGTTGATGCCCGACAACGGGAGCAGCGTGTTGAGGTCGGCGATCCCGCCCGCCGGCGTCCACATCACGGCGCGGGGCGATGAGCCGAGGAACGCCTGCCCGATGATCGACAGGCCGTCGGCGGAGATGTCCTCGCCGAACGTCTGCACACTGCCGGCGAGCGTGCCCAGGTCGGTCCAGCCGGAGCCGGACACCCAGCGCACCATGTGCTGAACGCCCATGCTGAGGCTGGAAAAGCCGGCGGCCCGGGAGCCGTTGGCGTTGATGGCGCGCACCGTGATGTCGCCGAAGTACCCGGGGTCGAGGGAGAGGTTCGTCATACCGCCTCCGGAGGTCCAGCGGAACGGGCGCGCGGTCGAGCCCGAACTCGTCCCGACGACCACCAGCCCGTCGCCGCTGACGGCGGAGGATACGGAGAACGTGTCGGTCCCGATGGTGCCGAGGTTGACCAGGCCGGCCGTCGTCCACCGGAAGGCGCGCGTGCCCGCGGGCGAGGAGGAGTTGCCGACGATGACCGCGCCGCTGGACGAGATGTCCGCGGCGGCGGAGACCGGCTGCTGGCCCGTCGGCGCCCCGAACGTCCCCAGGTCGACCACGCCGCCGGCGGTGCTCTGCTGCGCGCCGTGCTGATTACCGCCGAACACGAACGTGCCGGCGACGACCGAGCCGTTGAGGCTGGCGGCGGAGACCTGGTTGTTCGGGCCGCCGGGCACAGCGACGAAGCCGCCGCCGCTGGTCCAGCGATGGCCGGTACCGCCCGCCATGGATTGCGAGTTGCCGACGACAGTCAGGCCGTCGCCGCTGAGGTCCGTGGCGTAGAAGGGCTGGCCGGCAATGGCCTGGCCCAGTCCCTGGAATGTCGGAGGGGTGGCCGCGGCCGGCAGGCCCGAGCCGATGACCACCGCCGCGGCGATGGAAGATGCGGTCCGCATGGTCTCTCTCCTGGCCGGACCCATCCGGCCTGCATGGTCAGGATACCACGAGTTGCCGCAGGCTCCAAGGGGAAGAGCGAGGGTTCGGAGCGATTGTGGTGGCGGCGGGGCGAGGCACTCGAAGTCCGGCCCAACGGCCTGGACCTGGCCGCCGGGGCCGTGCGCGTGCTGTTCGCCAAGGGGGGCGCCTGGCGGACCGTCGGCATCGACGCAGGCGCCGCGGCGGTGCTGGGCCGGTGGCTGGCGGCCCAGGCGGGGCTGGGGCTGGGCCACCGCAGCATCATGACGACGTCCCGGTAGCTGGACCACATCGCGCAGCTGGCCTTCATCGAGGCGATGACCAGGCGGCGGGGGGCGTGGTGACGAAGATCATCAGCAAGCACGGCGCGGTCGGGAGTCACCCTGTCGGCGGCGCCATGCTCAACCGACTCGGCGACCGCCGGGCACAGCCAGGCAGGCGCAGCGGAATTCTCTTGCTTGTTGAACAGGCCTCCATTATGGTCATGGCGCCCGCGACAGCGGCCGAGGAGAGTCAGATGAGACGGCTGTGCCCTTCTGGCGCCGTGCTCGGCGCGGCGGCCGCATGCCTGCTTGGGTCTCCTGCGCGGGCGGGCGATCCGGTCAACTTCCTGATCCCAATCTCGGACGACAACCCGGGCACCGATGTCCGGACGGACTTCGTCTTCGACAACACCCGGGGACAGCTCCTGATCTCCAAGCCGCACGGCGGCGTGGAGCGGTTCGACATGGGCACGCACTCGTTCCTTGCTCCGTGGAACGTCGGGACGCGCCTTCGCGCTATTGACATCACCCCCGATGGATCGAGGGTGCTGCTGGCCGAGAGCACAACGCTCGCCGGGCCGATGGGAAGCAGGATCGGTCGCGTTCACAGCATCGACGCGGCCACGGGTGCCGCCACCCAGATCACCTGGGAGACCAACTACACCTTCGGCGGCGGCGTCGGCGCGTACGCCGTGGCGATCACCAGCAACGGCAAGGCGTTCGTGACGCCTGATTGGATCGATGTCTCGGGCGCGGAGTATCTGCGCGAGATCAACCTGGCGAACAACACCGTCCAGCTCAGGACCGACCTCCCGTTCACCAACGGACGGACACGGGACAGCAGCGGCCTCGCCCTCGGCATCGACCGGTCCCACATGCTGGTCTGGGAGGGCGATACCTCGTCACCCAGCGCGGCCATCTACTCGGCCGCCACCAACTCGTTTGGCGCGCGAACGGGCCACTACATCTACGGGAACTTCAGCCCCGATGGCCAACGCCTCGCCGCGCAGTATTACGACGGCAGCACGCCGGCGGTCGGGCGCGAGGTGGACCTCGGTTTCAACAGTCTCGTCGACCTTCCAGGCACGTCGCTGACCTACACGTTCGATCCCATCCGGCCGGTTATCTACTACGCCGACCGCAGCACCGCCGAGTTCGTCACGGTGTCGGCGGTAACCGGGGCCGTGATCTCGCAGTTCCACCCGGGCGACAGCTTCGACAGCGCATTGCGTCTCACGGTCAGTGCGGACGGCCAGTGGGCCTTCGTCCGGGTCCCCTTCGGGGTGCGAGTAATCGCGATTCCGTCACCAGGGGCCTGCATGACGCTGTCGCTCGGCTTGGGCGCGTCCGTCGGATGGCGCCGGCGGCCGAGGCCGCTGACCCGCCTTCGTGCATCGGCGCTCGCGTGATGCCGTAACCCACGTCGCCGCACGGTCGCCAGAACGGCCCGGTACTTCACCATATCGCCCCGCTGGCGGACATCGAGGCGAAGCGGAGGCGGTGGTGGAGGTGGTGAGTGGAGTGAAGAGCAGCTGCTCGGCGTCGGGCGCCGTCAGCGCGGCGCCGATGGCCGGCGGGCTTCGCCACCGGTACCGGAGGGCGGCGTGATGACTTCTGGGGCGCGGGATGTGATCTTTGGCAGGGACAGCGAGCACGAGACTCCTATCTCTTCTCCTTGGTCAACACCTTCAGGGCGGTCTCACGCAACTCGGTCGCTTGATCCGTCACCAGGTCGCTCACCAGGACGACGTGCTCCGTCCGAACTTCTTCCGCAAGGCCATTCGGTCCGTACATTACAACGACAATATAATACGTGGCGTCCGCATCCCTGGGCAGATCATAACCAATGTATTTCTTGAAGACATAAGCGCTGCGTTGGGAGGAAGCATCCGCCAGAGTGGCAATTGGCGGCCCAATCCACCGGTCGACGTCGTTCATCGAATCGCCAACCATCGGCGCCGTCAGTTGGCGTTCAGCATCGCACGCAGTCCGCGGGTGCGGAGCGCATGAACTCACGCAAGTCAGCAAGGCGCCGACCAACGCGCTCCAGAGCACCAAGGGCCATACGCATGCCTGCATCGTCAGCACTCTAGGGACCTCTGAAGAACCAGGCGCCACAGATCGCCCCGGCGTGCCGCCGGCGGGTTATCGCGCCCAACGCCCAAGCGTCCGTCACGCCCACCGCACCACCTCCTGCTTGACCCCGGCGCGCGTGAACCAGATCAGGAAGAAGACGGGCAAGGCCCAGCCCCAGGCCAGGGCGAAGAAGAGGCTCAGCCCGACCGTCACGCGCATGACGGCGAACGCCTGCGAGGGGACATCCGTGCGCTGTTGCATCACCGCGACTTGATCCTGCTCGATGAGCGACGCCACGACCGAGACGAACACCACGGAGACGATCTTGATCGCGGCCCACGTCAGCGTCGCCCTCGGGGCCCAGCGCCGCCGCCTGCACAGCCCGATCCCGCAGACCAGCAGCAGGGCCGCCACGGCTACCCCGATCGCCCCGATGGAGACGCTCCACCACCGCCACTTCGGCATCGCGGCCATGGGGTCGGCCTGGCCCTTGGGGGTGATCCACGAGACGGCCCCGGGAAAGAACGGCAGCAGGCCCGTCATGGCCCCCCCCAGCGCCCCCAGGCACCCGAAGACGATGGCGATCACGCCCAGCACCGTCGGCCACGCGGGCGGCCCCTGCACGGGCGCGGTCGCGCCGGGGCTCGACGGCGGACTCGGCCTCGACTCGTTGCCCGCGAGGTTGTCCGCTTGCTGTCCGTCCATCGCACGCCGGCTCCAACCCCGCCTCACACCAGGCCAAGCCGCCACAGCACCACCCACGTGATCACCAGGACCGCGATCACGCCGAACACGACATTCGGCCACCGCTTCTCATAGGCGTAGTCGTACGTCTCCTTGGCGATGTACACCGCCAGCACCAGCAGCAGGGCGTTGATCACCAGGCCGAATGTCAGGAACTGGACCATGACCTCGCTGTCCGCGCCCCCCACCCCCGCACATTCTACGGAGCCGGGCGGTGACCTAGCGAACACCGACCCGGCCCTGGGTCGAGGCTGTTCTTCGAGAAGCGTTGCCCCGGGGGCATGGCGTGGGGTATCTTGGGGGAACGTGGGGGCGGCCACTATGGCCGACCGCGGGTCGTCCGCGCTGTGTCGGTTCAGACAACCCTGACCCCGAGTCCACCGGTTGCGGAGGCACGCATGAATCATCCATTGTTCATCGGTATCGCGCCCCTTGCCGCGATCGTGCTCGGCGCGGCGGTCACCGCGACAGCCAGGGCCCAGGATCAGACCACCCAGTTTGCTCGGGTTGACGGCGCGGGCCTGCACATCGAATCGGTCCCGGCTCCCTGCCGCAGCCCCAGTCCCTTCTGGAACGGCCAGCCCCGCGGCCAGGGGATCGTGTGGCACGTGACCGACGCCGCGTCGATTGTCAACAGCGTGTGCGTGAGCGACAGCACCGATGAGGCGTGGCTCGCCAACAACCTGAACTTCCAGCGCCTCACCGCGCTCGCCACCGACGGCAGCGGCGTGCCCGTTTTCGAGTACAACGTGCAGGCGGACCGCCCCTCCACGGTGGCGGTCGCCTGCGCCGAGGACGTCTCGCTGGGCGCGATGCTCGTCGGCGGCACGATGCCGGCGGCACCCGCGACGGTCCGTGGGTTCGACCGCCCGCACGGCAGTACGCCGATCTGGACGTATACCTTCGATCTCGCGTTCCAGAGCGCGGACTACCGCGGCGTGGACGTTTCGCGGAACGGTTCGGTCGTGGCCGCCATCGGCCGGGATGCGGTGCAGAACAAGAGCCTGATCGTCATTCTCGACGGCGCCAGCGGCGCGGAACTGCGCCGCCTTCAGATCGACCTGTACGTCGGGGCGGTCGAACTGAGCGACGACGGCTCGCGGGCGGTTCTGACGCAGGGCGCCACGGCGCGCGTCATCCGGACATCGGACATGAATACGCTGACGCAGTTCGACGTGTCGGGGACGGGCGGGTACCACCGGATCTCGCACGACGGGAGGGTGGTGGCGGCGGGGGGGTTCAACTACATCGTGTCCAAGGAAACGGGTGGCGTGTGGTCGCCGATCCTGAACCGCTCCGAGCCGAACAACTGGTTCGGCGCGGGGCTGGCCCTCTCGGCCAACGGCGACACGTTGTTCGTCCCGAGCTTCAACTACGCCACGGGGTACCTCACGCTCACGTACCGGGTGATCGACCTGGCCGGCGGCGGGACCGAGATCGCGCGGACGACCACGAGCGGAACGGGCACGTTGCAGGACACCATCCAGGGCTCGGAGGCGACGGCCGACGGGACCCGGTTCGTCGTGGCGTCGTGGGGGACGGCCGACCACGCGCACCCGGAGGTCCAGGTGTTCGACCGGGCCCTGACGCTCCGGGGGAGCATCAGCTTCCCGGGCTCGCCGTTCAGCGTGGAC
>JBGPGM010000123.1:0-6555 GCA_041483855.1 Phycisphaerae bacterium
CAGAGGCGAGGGATGGGGTCGGGGTTGTCGGGCTCCTCGAAGTCGAAGACCTGGACGATGCGGCGGACCAAGGGGGGGTGTTGGGTGGCGGCGGGTGGTGGAGCCGGCTGGGGCGGCTGGGCGGTGGTGGGGAGCGAGGGAGCGGCGCAAAACCCCGCCAGTGCGACGGCGAACGCCGCGAGGGCGGGGACGCGCCGTGTGCGCGCAGGCTGAGCCGTGGAGCCGTGGGGCATAGGGGATTATCGGCATGGGCGGGGGCTGGGGATGAAGGGGGCAAGGGGCGCGGTGGCGGAGGAATGGAGGGGGTGGTCAAGAGCTGCGCCCGCTGGCGCGGGGGAAGAGGGCGGCAGCGGCCAGGGTCGCGCCGATGCCGACGGAGCAGGCCAGAGCGCTCAGGCAAGCTACGACCATGGTGAACGGCGCGAGCGTGAGGCTGCCTTCGAGAAAGGAGTATGCGGACGGGCGGAAGATGTACGCGTAGTCCGTGGTGGCGCTCTCGCTGGCGATCCCAACCAGGGCGAATGGGTTGATGGTCACGACCAGATCGCCGACCGTGTTGCTGAAGGAAGTCGTCGTCAGGCTGAGCAGTTCCATGGTCAGGCCCGCGACAATCGGCAGGCCCACCCAAAGGCTCAGGGCGAAGCCGATGTTGACGACCGCGGCCGTCGTGCTTGCGCGCAGCAGCAGGCTCAACAGCAGACCGGTGCCGGTGAGCATCACGGCGACTCCGATCAAGACCAGGGCCACGTGCAGCAGGAATGGCGGATAGATCCAGCCCAGGGCCGCCGCGAGGGCCAGGTGCGCCATGACCACAGCGGGGGTGAACCATTGGCGGCGGAGGCCGCCGACGAGTTTGCCCAGCAGGATCTCGCGGGCGGTCAGCGGCGTGGTGAGCAGGACGGTCCAGGTCTGGTCCTCGCGCTCGCCGGCGACGGCGCCGGTGGCGGCGATGGCGGCGTGGAGGCAGACGACGAACAGGCCGACGAAGACAACGATGCGGTGCAGCGCATAGTCGGACATGGGCAGGTAGTAATACAGGAGCCCGAACGCCGCCGCGACGACGAGCGCGAGGATGACCAGCAGTCGTCGGGAGCCGAACGCGGGTTGGCGAACTTCGCGCCACAGGACGGGCTGGTCGCCGACCACGCGGGTGCGGCCTTCGCGGGTTTGCTCGTCCGAGGCGTCGTCGCTGGCGCTCGCCTCGGCCGAGGGCGCGGCGGCGTCAGGCAAGCCTTGCGTTGGCGCCGCGACCGGGACTGCCGGCACGGCGGACACCGGGGGCGTCGCGGCGCGGCGTTTGGACTTGCGGGGGGCGGGCGTGCCGCTGGCTTCGGCGAGCATGATGCGGCGCAGGGTGGCGCAGGCAAACAGACAGACCAACAGCGCCATGCCGAGGTTGACGGCGGTGTTGGCGACCCACATCCAGGTGAAGTCCAGGCCGAAGTTGCCGCCGGAGATGCTGGCGGTAATGCCGGCCATGGTGATCAGTGCGCTGCCGGTAATGAGCCACGCGGGCGGGGACCAGCGCGTGTTGTTGGCGACGATGGCGATGACGGTGACCGGTCCGATGGTCAGCAGGAGGAAGATGAGTACTGCCATGACCGCGGCCGTGGCCGCGCGGCGCTGCCAGGTGCCCAGGAGCAGTCCCAGCGAGGCGGTGAGCACGGCGGTGGAGAGGCTGACGGCGGTGAGGGCGAGGATCAGTTCCGCCTCCAGGCCGCCGAAGACGCGCACGGCCAGCAGCAGCGGCGCCGAGAAGAGGGCCAGGATCAGGAGGATCACGAGGCGGCTGGCGAGTTTGCCGAAGACGATCTGGGCGCTGGACATGGGCGTGGTTAGGAGGGCGCCGAGCGTCCGGGCGCGGCGTTCGGAGCAGATGCTCGAGGCTGTCAGCACGGGCGCGACCAGGCCCAGGAAGCCGAACTGGCACCAGGCCAGCACCAGGGCCAGGCCGGGGGCCAACTGCTGGAGCTGCTGGAGGCGCATCGCGCCGGACGTATCCGGCATTGCGGCCAGTGCCGCGAAGTAGAAGAGGCTGGCGAATGCCAGCAGGAGCAGGGGGTAGAGGGCGCGGGTGAAATAGGTGGCCTTGCGCCGGCCGGTGACGATGACTTCTTTCTGGAAGATTGGGCCGAAGAACAGGGAGAAGGGGTTGAGGTCGGGGCGGCGACGGGGCTTGGGCGCTGGAGCCGATGCGGGGCCGGGTTCGCCGGGCGCGGATGGACAAGCAGGCCCCGCTGGTGCTGGGGACGGCACGGGAGTGGTTGGTGGGAGCCCCGCCGCTGGCGCCGGGGGCTCTGGAGGAGCCATCAGTTGAGCGCTCCCTTGGTCAGGCGGAGGAAGGCGTCTTCGAGTTTGACCTGGCGGGGTGTGAAGGCGCCCACGCGGGCGCCGCAGGCGACCAGGGCCTGGATGACGGCGTGGTGGCTGGTCACGCCCGGGCTCAGGTCCACCAGCAGCGAACCGTTGTCGGGCGTGACGCGGGCGATGCCGGGGCAGGCGGCCAGAGCGGCGATGACCGTCTCGGCGGGGGGCGAACCGGCTTCAAGGGTGACGGCGATGCGTTCGCCCGCGTTGGTGCGCCGGTAGGCCTCCTCGATGGACCCGGCGTAGAGGAGCTTGCCGCGTTCGATGATGCCGATGCTGGTGCACATCTCGGCCAGTTCCGAGAGGATGTGGCTGGAGATCATGATGGTCTTGCCCATGTTGCGCAGCTCGGTCAGCAGCGAGCGCATCTCGATGCGGGCCCGCGGGTCCAGGCCGCTGGCGGGCTCGTCGAGCAGGAGGACCTTGGGCTCGTGGATGAGCACGCGGGCGATGCCCAGGCGCTGCTGCATGCCGCGCGAGAGCGAATCGACCATGGCCAGGCGCTTGTCGTTCAGGTCGGTGAGTTCCAGGACGCCATCGACGATGGCGCGGCGTTTGGCGCGCGGGATCTTGAACGCGCTGGCGAAGAACTGGAGGTACTCGTCCACGGTCAGGTCGTCGTAGACGCCCAGGAAATCGGGCATGTAACCGACGATGCGCCGGATGAGGGGCCCGTCGGACAGGACGCTGAGGTTGTTCACGGCGGCCGCGCCGGAGTCGGGGCGCATGAGGCAGGCGAGGATCTTCATGGTGGTGGACTTGCCGGCGCCGTTGGGGCCGATGAACCCGAAGCACTCGCCGGCGCCGATGGAGAGGGAGAGGCTGTCCAGGGCGACGAGGGAGCCGAAGGTCTTGGTGACGGTGCGCAGCTCGATCACGGGGGGTCTCTGGAGGTTGGCGCAGCCGGGGTCAGGGCGGGCGGGGGCTCGATGGGGACGACGAGCCGGCAGACCAGCGAGCGCCTGCCGACGACGGTGGAGGTCGGCGAGAGGGTGACATCGAGCGGGAGATT
Organism: Phycisphaerae bacterium; assembly: GCA_041483855.1. GTDB lineage: Bacteria > Planctomycetota > Phycisphaerae > Phycisphaerales > UBA1924 > JBGPGM01. The sequence continues at coordinate 3,380 of JBGPGM010000123.1, forward strand.
CTCGAGGTCCAGGTACACGACGGCCCAGCGACCGCTGGCGAGGCGCGCGTCGATGGAAGCGCTGCGACGATCGGGGCCGATCAGGTCGAAGTAGATTCGCGGGATGAGGCGGGCGCGGTTGGCCGTCCGTTCCGAGCCGTAGTAGTAGTCGGCGGCAGACGGCTCGATGTTGGTGTCCTTCTTGTCGGGCGGGCCGAAATCGGCCGGGGGCTTGGCCAATCGCTCGGCGCGGGCCAGCAAGAGTGCAGTGGCCGGGTCCGCGCTGGGCGGGACCTCGGAGGGCGCGGGCGCGAAGGAGAGCGAGTACCAGTCGGCGCCGATCCGGCACCGGGAGTTGCGAATGGCCGCGCCGGCGGGCAGCGGTGTCAGGGACACGACCCAGTGGCCCTCGCGCTGCTCGACGCGGGCGGCCAGCGGTGGGGCAGCGCGGGACTGGTCGCACAGAGTGCGGAAGGTCCAGATGCGGAAGGTCGTGCCGTTGGGGTCGTTGCTGGCGGGCCCGCGCTCGACGCCGGCGGCAGGAACGCCGAAGCCGCCCCAGGCGTCGCCGGCAAGCCCAGCCCCGAGGCGGTCCGCGGCGTGCTGGAGGGTGGAGACCGTGGCGGGCGAGGAGCGGGAAGACTCGCCGTAGTTGTAGGAATCGAGCGCTGTGACGCCGCGCCACCACGAGCCGCGCTGCTGGCTGACTACGGAGGCGTCCATGGAGGTGGCGGCGAAGACGCCGGTGTAGGCGGTTTGCCAGGCGAGCGGGGGAAGGACGGGCTGGCCGGGATTGGGCACGGCGGACGGTTGGAGGATGTCAACGACGGTGAGGCGGTTGATGCAGGTGCCGCGGGAGCGGCCCAAGGTTGGGATGATGAACGTGGCCGCGCACGCCAGGCCGATCCAGCCGAGGCAGGAGATCCAGGAGCGATGCAGGGCGTGCAGGCGTTTGAGGATGATGGCATCGCCGGGCCCGGCCATGAGGGCGAGGGCCGCGATCACGCCGGCGAGCATGGCGAGCAGCCAGCCGGGTGCAGCGGGGACATCGCTCAGGCGGTCCAAGGCGGCCACGTGTGCGTTACGCACGGCGAGGGGCAGGCGGGCCAGACCGGGGATGCCCCACTCCTGGTTGGGCTGCGCGGCCTTCTGAAGCGACAGCCAGTCGGAGAGACTGATGCGAAGTGCATCGGCCCAAATGGCGCGGGTGGCGCGGTCGGAGACGATGGTCGAGGCCCGGCGCGGGTCGATGCCGACGATGGTGACCCAGCCGAAGCCGACGGGGCCCTCGGCCAGCAGACCGGTCGCCATCGCCGGCCGCGCGCCCGGATCGTCGGTTGTCCAGCGGATTGACCAGCCGGCAGCGCACCCACTCGCGGTCAGTCGGATAACACGCTGGACGATGGCTTGGGCGGGGTCGGCGCGAACGGAGCGGTCGGGTGTGGCGGGCGCGGGCTGGGCGGTTGAGTCCGATTCGGCCTCGGACTGCGCCTGGATGGTGGATCCATTATCGAGGAAGGCTCGGCTGGTCTTGGCGGCCTTGGGCGCGCCGGCGATGATCTTGGCGGCCACTTCAGCGGGCAACGGGCCGGTGGCGGGTTCGTCGAGGGTTACGGCGTCGCCGATCGGGTCCGGCGGGAGCCAGGCGCGCCAGGCGTCGCCCGCGGTGTTGGCGAAGACGAGCAGACGGCCGCCGGAAGTGACCCACTCGCGGGCCGCGGCCAGGGCGCTGGGATCGGTCTTCAGCGCCGCGTCGGCATCGACGGCCAGGAGGAGGAGCGAGTCGTATCCGGCCCAGGCGGCGGGAAGACGGCCGGATCGGATGACTCGGCGCGGCACGCGTGCATTGCCGACGGCGGACTCGGACGCGTCCGGGTCGCAGATGACCGACACGGCGGCGGCCGGGCCGCTGAGGTCCGACACGCCGACCACCAGCCCCTGTCCTGGCAGCAGGATTCGCGGCAACTGCAGGTCGCCCTCGCGGAGCGTGTTGCGCACGAAGTGGAGGCGCTGGACGACGCGGCCGCGCCGGCTGTGCAGGATCACGTCCACGTGATCGCAGTTGGTGGGCAGGCAGACGTAGGCCTCGATGGGGACGGTCTTTCCCGGGGTGGCGGCGACGGGTCGGACGATGCGTGCCGACTGCGACAAGTCCTGGTCGTAGAGGATTTCGAGTGTGCCGTCGAAGGGGGTGATGCAGCCGATCAGATCGACGGTCAATGGCGTCCATCGTTCGCTGACTACGGCGCCGCCGAAGCCGAAATCGGCGGAGATGTATGGGTGGTCGGCGGCGCCGCCGGCGGGCTGGGCCTGCGAAACGAGCGGGAGCGCCAGCAGGGCGTGGCAGAGCGCGATGAGCAGGCGGGATGCAGATGGGGCCCGGCGTGGCGGACCAGGCCCCGGCACGGCACCCGTCGCCGGCGCGTGCGCCGCTGGGCGCGCCGGCCCGGTCACACGTGCACCTTGCGGTTGTAGATGAACCACTCGAGCATGGCCACGGCGAGCGCGGCCAGGAGGAGGTAGGGCCAGAGTTTCCGGTTGAGCGAGGGGGAGGCCTCGGCCTGGGCGGCGACTTCGCGGGAGGCGAGCGAGAGTTTGGCGCGGGTGCCGATGTCGGACTCTTCGGGATCGAGGAGGTTGGCGGCCAGGGCGCGCCGGTTGCGCCCGTCGACTTGTACGTCCGTCGGCGAAGCGGGGCCGGACCAGGAGAGGGTGTAGATGCCGCGGCTGCGGATCGGGCCGTAGGCGACGCGCCCGTCGGGTGCGGGGACGAGGTCGTGCCGGGTGTTGTCGGGCAGGACGATGCGGGCGTCGGCGGCGCCGAGGGGGAGGCGCTCGGAGAGGGTCTCGCCTGGGCGGATGGTCTCGGTGAGTGGGCCGGTGTCGGACAGGTGGGTGATGGCGCCGGCGAGGAAGAGGACAAAGCCGGTTTGGAAGGGCCAGTTGGTGTCGGCGGGGTCGAAGGGGACGACGATGGCGTGCGTGGCCGCATCGGTGATCTCGGCGATGGCGGGGAGGTTGAGCTGGTCGGAGGCGATGGCGCGGACGGGGCTGTCGGGGGCGATGCCGGTCTTGCGGGACTTGACGATCTCGAGCTGGTCGAGGCCGGCGAGCTTGAGGGCGGGGTGGTCGCGGGACCAATCGACGATTACCGCCGGCTCGCCCTGGCCGTTGTCGATCAGGCCCAGCGGCGGGGG
>JBGPGM010000124.1:0-6549 GCA_041483855.1 Phycisphaerae bacterium
AAGCGACCTGGAGCAGAGCCGCCTCGAACGGCTGCGGGATTCCCACTTCGTGGATCGGCGGGTCACCGAGGTGCTCTGCGAGATGTTCGCCGCCCGCAGCAAGGCCGTCGTCCGGCTGGTGCTGAAACGGGCCCCCAGGCTCACACCGAAGCAGATCGCAGGATCGATTCGGCGGCTCGGAGCCCGCATCGAGGCTCCAGTGGCGCCGCCCGGGCCCGGCCAGTCAGAGGCGGCGGCGTCGGCGCCCGCAGCCCGCTCCCAGCACGGGACCGCGGAGGATCCGTCACGCGCCGAGGCGAAGGTCTCTCTAGCCGACCTGATCCACGCCGGGCTGCTCGAGCCGCCGCTTCGGCTGTTCCGCCGGTACAAGGGGCAAGACTTCGAGGCCACCCTCGGACCCGAGGGAGACGTGAACTTCCGGGGTCAGCGCTACGGCACGTGCTCGAAGGCGGCGGACGAGGCCCGCCGCACCGTCACGGGCCACCAGATGAACACAAACGGATGGACGTTCTGGCGGTACGCCGACGCCGACGGGAAACCGCAGCCGCTGGACGTGGCCCGGCGTGGGTTCCGGGGAAGTGAATCCGGGGATGCTGGCTACCAACCGGCGCTACGGCTCGCCGGGCGGGTGGCACCGGCGCGCCCGGCGTAGCGGGGTCTCTCCTGGCGGTCGCCCCTGGTAACACCCAAGTCGCGTACGCTGCTGGCATCGGGTCGGCGGCTGATCACCGCCAAGCGGTCCGGGCGTGTCACGCTCGCCACCTACGGCGCGACGCACCCGGGTCGGCCTGCGGAGCGTAGGTGGAACGTGGCGAAGCGAACGCGGCGATCCGGCGACAAGCCCACCGGCGGCGACAGCCCCAAGGCGAATCCGATACGCAAACCGGTGCGCGCGAGGAGAGCGCGACGCAGCGACCCGCGATCCGGGCCCGGTCATCGGGAGAACCTACGCGCGGAGAAGCCGGCGGGGTTCTTGTGCCGCTTGCGGGACAGCCCGCCCGACCTGCGCAGCCCCGACGCATACGTCAACCTCAGGGGTTGGATCGGGTCGGTAGCGCGCATCGCGGGCCAGGTGCATCCGCCGGTCGCGGCTGCGGCCGATGATGAGGCAGGGCGGAAAACTTGGAGCGAGGAGCGGCACCAAGACGAGCAGACCATGCCCGCGGCCGTGTGGTGGCTCGGGCTCTTGCACCGGGCTCTGATTCAGGGACAAGACACAGGTGACGACGCGGGTCGGGCGGTCGCCATCTTCACTGAGTGGTGCGTGTGGCGCGCGATCCCGGCCGGGGAACCCGAGCCGCCGCGGCGCGGATTCGTCGATCCTGACTATGTGGACCTGGACGATCCCTCCGGCCCGCGCGGCGCGCTGGTCGTCACGGCTAAGGCATTCGAGGCGGTGAGGGTCACTGGCGGGCTGGTCAGGCGGGACGATCCGAAGGGTCGTGTTGCGCCGGTCTACCGGCTCACGTTCCCGGCGCTGCTCAAGTACACCCAGCGAGCGCTGCGGGCTCTGATCGACCACCTGCCGACGAGCGCACCGGTGCCGGGGATGGTTGCGGGTGCGGTGGATACCTCCCCCTGGCGCCCGCATGATGCGATCACTCGGTTGCGAACGGCCGAGCAACACCTTCAAGAATCGGAGGACGCGGAGCTGGCGGAGTTCGGCGCGATGATTGCGCCGATTCACAGTTCGGAGTGCGGACTCCCGCGTGATCCGGACAAGCAGGCGAAAGCGGCGATCGTCCTCAATGCCGCGTGGACAGAGTACAGCGGGTCCCTTGACGCGATCCACCGCGCAGACGTGGGTTGGGCGCACGGCCTGTATGACGCCGCCCTGCTAGCGGCGGAGCTTGTGGCCGGCGTGGAACTGGGTTACGGCCTGGTTGAACAGACGTTGTTGGCGATCGCGGAGGGAGAGCCGGAACACGACCAGGGACCGATCCCCACATTGGTGGGCCGTCCGCCCCGTGACAAGGTGCGTGGTGACCTCCGCACGATTCGGGAGCACATCTCAAGGGCCGCTGCCTCGTTCGATCCACGCGCCGCACCGATCGTGGCGACGTATGCGGAGCCAATGGCAGCGGCTACGGCAGCCCTGTTCGGCGATGAGTTGGAGAAGCCGGACCCAGACACCAAGCGCATCGAGTCCATGTCTCAAGAGGTGGTCAGTCGGGCCGACAAGCTCCTCGACCTGCTGGCCCACGTTCACGAGTGGAGAGACGCAGCACGGCCCGCGGTGGAGTCGGCGTTGCCCGACGGCGTGCGGCGGGAGACCCATGCCGATCGGTCGGACGATCACCGCCACCGCGACAAGACCCCGCCGCCGGCCGCGCCCAAGGCTGACCGAGCGCGCTTGGTCGCAATCGCGACCGAGATCCGCGGGTTGGTGGCCCTCAACACGTCGCCGGCCGACCGGCGCGACCTAGGCGGCAGGCTGGTGGCCGAGACCCTGCGCGCCGGCGCGTTCCAAGGTGCAGATCGCGTCGGCTGGCGAACGGCGATCGAAGCGCGGCTGGACCTTCCGCTATTGGAAGGGAAACTTCATCCGTACATCTCTGCTTGGGCCGAACTGTCATTCCGGGTGCGACGGGCCAAGGGACTGCCGACGGACGTGCCGGACCCGGAAGCGACGTTCTCGGACGACTGCCGGCTGATCGCCGACGCGCTTGAGGAGGAGGCCGCGGGACGGCCCGCCGGGGCGCCCCCAGAGACGACGCAGGGGGTGTGGCTGACGGTCACAGATGCAGCGACGCTGCTGCAGAAGTATGTCGACAACTTGTCTCTGAAGAAGGCCAAGGCGCGTGTCTCGGCCGCTGCAGGGCGCAAGGAGTTCACGACCAACGGGAAGGTTCGGCTGGAGCGCCGCATTGAACGGAACAGTTTCAGTACCTGGCTGCTCAAACAGAACGAGAAGAACTTGGCGAAGGATGACACCTCGATCGTCGCCGGGCGCATGAACAACCCGACGACGGCAACGCCCGGCTGGTGAGGCGCTCGGAGCGGGCCCGGACGGTGGCGATTGGGCGCAGTGCAGCGCGGTGTCCACCGCGCTCCGCGGCGAAAACTCTCCAAAACCGCGCCAGAGTTCACATCGGTTGCAATCCGCAACCCCCCGTGGTATCGTGGTTTACGCGACCAGGCACGGGACGGCGGGCACTTCCAAGCTGTACGTCGGGGGTTCGAATCCCCTCGCCCGCTCTATTGGACCGCGGCTGGCCATCCAAGGAGCGTTCAGTTCCATGGGCTGGGACCGTACGCCGGGAAGGCCGCGGGATCGCGAGGCGACGGCGGACCGCGCGGATGGCTGTCGGCGGCGGCGGGCGTCTGGCAAGTTCGAGCGATTCAGGGTGCCGCCGGCGCGTGACCAACCCGCCGGCTGGAGCAGGCAGAGCAGCAAGAACGTGAGTCGAGCCGGCGGGAAGTCGTGCTCGTTGGTGAGGCCGACGCCTCCAGGCACAGGGACGGCAAGGTGCGGCACCTCTCACGGCCCGCCGAGGGTCCAATCCGGTCGCGTCGCTCGGTTCGACCAGCGCCGCATGTCGTCGAGTTCCTGCGGTGAGAGGGTCGTCGAGTGCCCGTCGAAGGCGCCTATGACGGCCTTGCCGTCGTAGCGCGGGTGCAGGAAGCCGATGGCGTCGGGCGCGTCGAACTCGTTGAACCGGGCCGCGGTCCAGCGGCGGGTAACCAGGGAAGGCGAATCGATCTCGTAGAAACCGGGGGCGGGGTCACCGCCGTCGGGGTCCACGCCGCGGGCAGAGGCGAAGACGATCAACGTGTCGGGGCGCAGGGGCTGGTCGGAGCGGGTGATGTAGAAGGCGCCCCAGGTGCGCAGGGCCGCGGCGTTGAACCCGAACCCCGGTGCGCCCTTGCCGCCGACGAAGTCGGCGTTGATCCCGAGCGATGGGGACAAGCTGGCGACGTACTGGAAGTCGCTGCGCTCGCGGTAGCGGTGGAGCAGGTCCTCGTCCTTGTACAGGCCGGAGAGGTTGTAGTCCATGTACGGGGCCAGCCGCCAGGGGTAGCGTTGGGCCCGCACGCCGAAGATCTGTGCGCCCTGGTCGTCGAAGACTTCCAGTTGGGGCTGGTTGGGGGGCGGGGTAAGGCTGACCATGAACGCGGGGGCGTAGCCGGGCAGGACCAGGGCGCGGTTGTCGTTGGCATAGAGGGCGTAGGCGGTGAGCAGTTGCTGGCAGGCCGACATTTCGCGGACGCGCGCCCCGGCCTTCTTGGCCTTGGCCAGCGATGGGAGCAACGTGCCTGCGAGGATGGACAGGATGGCGATGACAACAAGGAGTTCGAGCAGCGTGAATGCCGGGCCGCGGGAGTCGGCTGAACGGGCGACCGCGTGCTGAGACTCGGCAGGAATCGGCCGGAGAAAGTCCGACGGATGATGGACGGCCTGTGGAGCGTGCATTCGTGGGTCCCCAGTTCCTGTCAGCCAAGAAAAACCACAGGGTTGACAGTATATCCGCTAGCCTCTAGCCTGAACCAACTGATACGAATCCCAGTTGACGGCCGCGCGCGACCACCCCGAACAGGGTGCTGGCGCCAGCGGTGACGATGTGGGATGATGTCATCGGTCCTTGGCAAGGAGGCCGACGATGGACGTGCCAGAACGACAGCCGGGCGATCTGGTTGAACTCAAGCGACGGGCCAAGCGTGAGAAGGACGCGCTCCGGCGTGACCGGCTCCGCGCGGTGACCTGCCGCGCGACGGAAAGCGGTGATCCGTATGAGACCACGTCTCAACGATCGTGGTCGAGTCAGGAGTCACGGTGGAGTGAGCTGCGGCTCGTGTGGCTTCCCAAGGCGAAAGTCAACTGGCAAGGAGCGGACCATGGAGATGCAACGAACCCCCGTCCGGAGGTGGACATGGTGGGTAGGGGGCGCGGCGTGCGTAGCGGTGGGCGTCGGCGCGGGGGCGGCCGCGGGGCAGCCGATGAACGTCCAATACGGCACTCCCGCGATCGACCGCTGGATGTACGCGTTCAACACGGCGCCGGTGACGCGCCCGACGGCGTCGGTGTTCGGGGCGCTGGGGCTGAGCGGATTTGACGACCGGGACGCGCAGTTCCTGGTCGGGTGGGACACATCGCCGCAGATCCCGGCGTCGCGCGGCGTGGCGTCGTACCGGATCATCTCGGCGACGGTGACGGCGCGGATCGCCGCGGACCAGACGTTCGTGTACGACCCGACCTTCGACGCGCTGCCGAGTTACTACGACCCGTCGGACCCGGAGTTTGTCGCCGACTCCGACGACGGACGGCCGGTGGAGTTGTACGCCGTGGGGTACCGCAACGGGTGGAGCGCGGCGACGTTCCAGCAGGCCTCGCCTTTCGGCGGCACGCCGCTGGTGCCGCCGGCGGAGGGGGCGCGGAACAACTTCGCGGCGGTCTTCGACACGTCGGGCAACGCGGTGGACGCGTCGCGGAACGTGCGGCTGCGGTTCGAGGTGCGCCCGCTGGCCGTCGGGCGGACGACGGTCGTGGCCCCGGGCGCCCCGGTGCCGGTGGACACGGACCTGACGTTCGCGGTGGACATGACGAATCCGAATGCGATCGCGTACATCCGCCAGGGGCTGAACAACGGGCGGCTGAACCTGATGATCTCGTCGCTGCACCACGTGGAGATGGGGAACGCGACCTCGCCGGTGTTCTACACGCGGGCCAACCCGCTGGGCGTGCCGACGCGCCTGGACCTGGTCGTGTGCGTGGGGCGGCCGGCGGACTGGAACTGCGACGGCGTGGTGAACAGCCAGGACTTCTTCGATTTCCTCAGCGATTTCTTTGCCAATCCGCCCAACGCGGACTTCAACGCCTCGGGCGGCACCGACAGCCAGGATTTCTTTGACTTCCTGAGCGCGTTCTTCGGCGGCTAGTGCCCCGGGGGCAAAGTGGCGAGCATGGCAATGGGCCGGTGGGTCAAGCGGTTGGGAGTAGCGGGAACAGCGCTCTTCCTGGGCAAGGGGGTGCTGTGGCAGCTCGTGCCCGCAGTCGCGATCGGGCTGCGGGCTTGCGCAGGCGAGGTGATCGGGAGCGGTTGAAGCGGAACCTCGAGCTACTGACGCAACGGCTCGACCCGGACCTCGACGGGGTAGGCCAGGTGCATCTCGTCGAGCCGCTTCTTGAGCGCGTCGATGTCCTCGGCATAATCGACTTCCCCGGTCACCACGACGCCCTTGGGGTCTGTTGGCGACGGGAGTGCCGAGAGGTACCGGAACCGCTCGTCCTGCTGCAGGTCTTCCAGGAGTTTCTGCGCCAGCCGATGTTGCGGCGAGTCCAGGGGCTTGTTCGTCGTGTGGAAGGATGGGCAGAACAGCGAGCAGGTCTCGAGGCCGATCAAGACGACGAAGATCGCGATGACGCCCACCAGCACCGGCAGCAGCCACCGGTCTCTCTGAGGTCCCTGCAGCCACGGCATCTCCGGCAACCGGGGGATCTTCAGTTCCATGTTCCTGGCGCTCCGGGTTCCTGCTATTCTTCGCCCCGCATTCCTTGGCGGGGATTTGCGCGGATCACGCGGGTGGATCCCCGCCAAGACGTGCCGGGGC
>JBGPGM010000125.1:0-6505 GCA_041483855.1 Phycisphaerae bacterium
AAGCGGGCGATCTCCTCGGGACCCGGCCGGCCGGCCGTGAGGACACGGGGAGTAGCCGGTTCGCCCGGGACATCGCGCGGCGGTTCCGTCGCCGCCGGCGCCTGCGCCGCGAGGATGTCGCCCTGCTCGTCAAGTTGCCGTTTGACCCGCCCGAGCCCCTCGAGGACGTCGGCCATGCTGGAAAAGAGCCCGGCCTGCTCACGGTGGAGCATGGTGACGGACCACCATGCCGCGCCGAGACTGGACAGCACCGTCAGCCCGAGCAGGGCCAGCAGCACGGCGAACTTGGTCTGGAGGGACATCGGAAGGTGCTAACGGACGGGCTGGTAACCCCACAGCCAACCGGGCTCGCGCAGCGGGCGGCGGCTCGGTGCCACGTGCCCGTCCACGAAGGCGAAGTTGGCCTCGCCGTTGTGACGGAGGGCGGGGTACCAGAGGATGTCGCCGGGGTAGGCGACGCTGCCGAGGGAGGGACCGGAGTAGACGGGGTACTGGCCGCGGGCGGTCGCCGTCTCACCGTCAACGTCCCAGACGAGCGGGACCTGGCCGGCCTGGAGGATGGAACTCCTGAGTTGGACCTGCGGGACGGCGGGTTGACCGTTGAGGAGGACCTCGGGGCGGTGGAGGCGGATGTTGAAACCGAATGAGATGCTCTGCGGGGGGTCGATAGCGCCCTGGGAGCAGGGGACGTTGCGGCGCAGGGTGACGGTGCCATGCACCTCGGGGCAGCGCATAGGGTCGTTGCCCCGGGAGTCGGGCATCTGGACCTCGCTCTGGTCGGGCCAGGCCCAGAACTCGTTGACGTTGTACTGGCTGTTCTGGAAGGTTTCGAGCCTGAAGGCCCCGCGGGGCAGGTCTCTGCTGTCGTCGCCGCGGTCGCCGTGCAGCAGGTCGTCGGCGAAGATGGTGAAGTCGAAGGCGACGCTGCGCAGGCCTATCTGGCACTTGAAGCCCCGCGCGGCGGCGATGGCACCGCGGACCGCCGGCAGGAGCAGCGAGAGCAGGACGGCCAGGATGGCGATGCTGACGAGGAGTTCGACGAGGGTGAAGGCGGGTGGGAGAGCGTGGCGGCGCGATGCTCGGCACGGAGCGGTAGCCGCGTGCCGCGTGCGCCATCCCCGGTATGTCGGCCCCATGCCAGTCATGGTGTGGTGCACCAAGGCGTGTGAACGGCTCGCCATAGTATCCGATGCGGCTGTGGTCTAGCAAGCGGAAAGGCACGCCCGGTGCAAACAGGGCGAAATACCCCGCACCTTCGAGCGCCGCTCGGCCACCCTACCCATGCTGTTCGCGTCACATGGCTGGATCGCTCCATCTTGTTCCAACATACACCAAAATTGGCCCCCGGCCGCTCACGAGGGCGGTTTGGCAGCGGGTCCCGACCGGTCCATCGCCGGGGTTCGGGCCCGGACACCGATCCGAGGAGGATTCGGCCGCCCGGTCCCTATTCGTAAGGATGGAGGGGCCGGCGATGCTCGCGGGCAGGGTCTTGGGGGCTGCCAGAAGGACTCGGCCAGACTCCATGAACAGGCCAGCTGTGTGCGGGGGCTCAGCGTGGGTGCGCGGCCGGCAGCGACAGGACGAAGACAGCGCCGAAGCCGGGGCGTTGCTCCAGGCGCAGGTCGCCGCCGAGTTCGCGGGCCAGGCCGCGGGCCAGGGAGAGACCGAGACCGAGGCCCGGCGCCCCGCTGGCGGCGTCGCGGGCGCCGCGGTTGAACTCGGTGAAGAGGCGGGCTCGCTCGGTGGCTGGGATCCCGGGGCCGTGGTCGGCGACATCGATCTGGACCATGGGGCCCTTGGCTGACGCAGCGATCTGGATGGCGGGGTCGGGGCCGTGCCCGGCGTACTTGCAGGCGTTGTCTACAAGGTTCATGAGGATTCGCTCGACGGTCTGGGGGTCAACCTCGACCGCGGCGTGATTGGCGGCCTCGCTGTCCAGGTGCAGGCGCATGCCGGCCTCGGCGGTGCGCCGGGCGAGAGCGGGCATGATGCGGTCGAGCAGCTCCACCGCGCTGATCCGTTCCGTTCGAACGGGGGCGCGGATGTCGGAGAGGCGGGCGTAGCACAGGACGTTCTCGACGATGCGGGCCAGGCGCTGGGACTCGCGCTGGAGCGTGGCCAGGTACTGGCGGCGGGGTTCGTCCTCCGTGACCATGCCATCGGCGAGCATCTGGGAATAGAGGCAGAAGGTCGTCAGGGGCGTGCGGAGTTCATGGGTGACGGCGGAGACGAATCGCCCGCGGCGCTCACCGAGGTCGGTGGCGGCCCGCAAGACGAATCCGATAGCGGCGGCGGCGCCGACCACCGCCAGCCACGCGACGGCGAGGGTGATCCGTGTCGGCGTGAAACTCGCGATGACGACCAAGGGGCGCGGGCCGGGGTCGAGGGTGGCGGGGATGCCGGCCAGGACCATTCCGGAGGCGTCATCATCCCTGAGGTGCTGGCGGAGCGCGGCGTGGGGAAGCAGGCTCGCAACGCGCCCCAGGAGATTGGAGGACAACTGATTCCAATCGAGCCACACGGCCTGAAGGACGTCGGCTCGGCGCTCGGCCGTGCCAGAGGCGTGGTCAAGCCGGACAGACCGGACGAGCAGGAGTTGCGGCACGGACGACGGGTCGGGGAGCCAGATGGGCCGCAGGGCGCCCTGGACTTGCGGCACATCCGGGTCGTTGGCGGTCTGGGCCAGGTTGGAGTTGAGGGCGATCTCGGCGGATTGGCGGCGCTGAGCGAGTTCCTGTTGACCGGCCGCGGCCTGGTACGCGGCCTGGGGCAGGTTGGCGCTGGACTGACCCTGGGGCTGCTGGGGCGGTTGGGGGGTGCTGGCGGGCTCGACCGCGTCGGATGGCTGGGTGAGGAGTTGCACCGGTCCGAGCGTGGCGGTGCGCAGGGGCGCCGCGATGGCCGCCGCGCGCGCCAGCAGCCGCTCGGCCTCGGTCACCTGCTCGACGGAGCAATAGGCGGCGGCGGGATCGGCGACCCCGAGGGCCAGGTCGCGCATCCTGCCCTTCGGGACGCGCGGCGAGGAGAGGGTGCCGTCCGCGTCGATCTGGAAGTGCAGGAGGCAGAAAGGCGGCTCTTCGGCGAGCAGCGGCGAGGCGACGACGACCTCACCCTTGCCCACCTTGCTCAGGCCCTTGGTGTACGCCCCGACCGCGGTGGCGAACGACATGTAGTGCTCGGGCGGGCGGGAGGCCTCCTGTGCCAGCAGAGGAGCGAGCGCCGATTCCATTCGCCAGAGGGCCAGGCGCACGGATTCCTGGAAGACCGCCTCGGTCTTGGCCTCGGCTTCCCGGCGCTCCAGGCGGAGCATCTCGACGGTCAACCACGCCATCGCGCCGGCGACGGCGAGGCAGCAGACGCCGAAGAGCAAGGCGGTCGTTCTGGCGCGGCTCACGGCCCGGGCTCCGGCTCGCCGAGCATGTACCCCTTGGAGCGGACGGTCAGGATGACCTTGGGGTCGGCGGTGTCGTCGGCGAGGGCCTGGCGGATGCGGGCGATGTGCATATCGACCGTACGGGTTTCAACGCCGCGCGGGTCGATCCCCCAGACGCGCTGGAGCAGTTCCTCGCGAGAGACGGCGCGGGAGGGATTGGCGGCGAGGTAGGTGAGCAGGGCGGCTTCGCGCTGGGAGAGTTCGGCGCGCCGACCGTCGGGGAGGCGCACCTCGCGCCGGTCGAAGTCGATCAGGCGGCCGGCGATGCGGATCGGCGCGAGGCCGGCGGGGCGCTCGGCGGAGCGGCGCAGGACGGCCTCGATGCGGGCGAGCAGTTCCAGGGCGCTGAAGGGCTTGACGACGTAGTCGTCGGCGCCGGCCTTGAGGCCGCGCACGCGGTCTTCCTCGGTGCCGCGGGCGGTGAGCATGATGACGGGCAGCGACGGGCAGGATCGGCGGAGGGATTGCAGGACGCTCAGGCCATCCAGTTTGGGGAGGAGCACGTCGAGCAGGACGAGGTCCACGCCGGCGCCGACGGCCGCGGCGAGGCCGGCCGCGCCGTCGGCGGCCTCGCGGGGGGTGTAGCCGGTGACGCGCAGTGCATCGACGATGCCGCGCCGGATGGCCGCGTCGTCTTCGATGACCAGCACGGTGGCGAGCGACATGGTGGGGCTCCGGCGCGCGGCGGAAGGGAAGTGGGGGGTGGGCTGGACATTGTCTGGGGCCCGGGGCGTGCCGGCGAACGCCCGGCGCGCACCGTGCCCGCCAGGGAATATGTACGCGGCCCGGGGCGGCGGGCGGTCACGCGTTTGTAACGGGCGTGAGCGGTTGGGAGCGTTCCCGGGGCGGTACACTCATGCCGTGCCGAACCGTGAGACCAACAGCGGGCTGGTGAGGGCGCTGCGCGAAGCCCGCGCGGCCCTGGATGTGCTCATGGCCGACCAGGGGACGCTCGACCGGATCGGCTCGGTGGCGGCGCTGCTGGCCGCGCGGCTCAAGGCGGGTGGGAAGGTGCTGATCTGCGGCAACGGCGGGTCGGCGTGCGATGCCATGCACTTCGCGGAGGAACTGACGGGGCGGTTCCGCCAGGACCGGCCGGCGCTGGCGGCCATCGCGTGCACGGACGCAGGGCACATCACCTGCACGGCGAACGACTATGGCTTCGAGCGCGTCTTCTCGCGCTGGGTCGAGGCGCTGGGCAGGGACGGGGACGTGCTGATTGTGCTGAGCACGAGCGGGAACTCGGCGAACATCGTCAAGGCGATCGAAGCGGGCCGGGCGCGGGGCCTGGCGACGGTGGCGCTGCTGGGCGGCGACGGCGGCAAGGCGCGCGGGTTGTGCGAGCACCAGGTCATCGTGCCGGGCGGGGGGTCGGACCGGATCCAGGAACTGCACATGTTGATCCTGCACGCGGCGGTGGAAGGGATCGAAGCGAGCTTGTTTCCGCGATGAACCCACGGAACGGTCGCGCAGGGAGGTGAAGTATGGCGAAGGCCTCATGGCAATGGATCGTGCTCGCGACAACCGCGATCTTGGCCTCGGCCGTGGCGCCCGCGGCTTTGGCGAGCGCAGAAGATCCGCCGCAGCCACCGTCGGCTGATTCGCGCTTGGTGGTGACGATCGAACCAGACAAGCTGGTGTGGGGATACCACCAGACCATCTCCGGCACGATCAAGTTCAAGAATGAGGGACGAGAGCCAGTCCGAATCTCCGTCCTGATCGGTCGCTTCGTTTCGGTCAGCGATCCGGCTGGCGACAGCCCGCGAAGTTTCTCCATTCTCGGAAACATTGATCCGGGTCCGCACGAGAAGACGTTTGATGATATTGAACCGGGCGCAACCCTGGATCGGCGCTTCCACATTCATACGGACCGCTTGTTTCACATGGAGAATGGGTACTTTCTGAAGCCTGGGCAGTGGAGACTCTCTCTAGCGCGCTGGGAATTGGATCAGCTTCACACCGATGTGAAACAGGTCGAGATCGAGGTGCGGGCGGCGGCCGACGAGTACACGGGCCCCAGAATCATCGAGGCTAGGGCGGTCGGCTCGCGCCTGGTGCTCTTCCGAGAAGACAGCCTTGCGGAGGTTGTCGAACCAACGACGGGCGCGGTGCTGGGAGTGTCGCGCCCCGGCGGATGGGTTTTGGACGGCACGTTCAGACTTCCTCCTCCCATCATTTCACCCGATGCCAGGATCTGCGTCTCGGATGATGGCCGCGGAAAGCCGCAAGCGATCGACGCTCTGTACGGCGATCCACCGCCGGTGCGGCTAGATCCGCCCAAGGACTTGGAGTTGGGCTCGGGCGGCTTCAGGGTCACCGGCTTTTCGCCCGACGGTTCGGCCGCGTTCGGACAAACCAACTTCTGGGTAGTAACGCTGGACACATCCTCTGGACGCGAGCTTTCACGGGCCAAGGTCTTTGCGCTGTGGCCGCTCCTCTCCGCCGATGGTCGGTTTGCGGTGGCATACGACCGCACCCGGATGCAGATCGGCCACCTTCGGGGCAGCGATGAGTATCACATTCAGGTGGGCAAGCTCGACAAGCCCGAGGAGGTCCGCGACGTCAAGATCACCGGGCGTGGAGAAGTGCCGAACATTCGCGTCGGAATCGCAGGAGTGTACCTCTGGGACATGTTCTCCCCATCGGTGCTGTATCTGCCGCTGGAGGCCGGTGAGCCACGCGCCATCAACACGAGCCATGCGGAGATCATCAACGAATCATCTGATGGCGAGCTTGTGCTGACGACAGCTCCTGCGTCCGAACCGGGCATCGTGCGCCGTGGGCGGGCGACTGTCGAAGTCTGGAGCGTGGCGACGGGCGTCAGTGTGAGTTCGGTCACCCGCGAATACCCCATCACGGGTGTGCTGATTTCGAGTCCGGCGCGGGTCATCGTTTTCCGTGAGAAATGGCCCGATGGCGATGCTTGGAGCATCTCGCCGTGGCTCGATGAGCATGCGGAAATGTTCGATGCCAGGACCGGGGTGAAGACCGCGGACTTGGACTTGACGCCCAAGCCCGGAAGCTTGCCGTCGGCTCCGCAGCCAAAGCCATGATCGGCCGGCCTGCGCCGCG
>JBGPGM010000126.1:0-6490 GCA_041483855.1 Phycisphaerae bacterium
GCAGCCGCATCTTCTGGGCGGGCGGGGCCGGCGCGGGGGCGGCGCCGGCGGGATCGACCGCCGCGAGCAGGCCGTTGACCTGCGCCGGCGTGACGTGCGCCTGGGCGGTCGCGGTCAGCAGCGCGACCTCGGCCTGGCGCAGACGGGCGGTCGCGTCGGCGGCGGCGCCGGCGGTCACCAGGTGCGCCGACACGCCCTGGCCGCCGCCGTCGGCGCGGCTCAGCGTTACACTCACGTCCACCTTGTCGCCCAGCAAGGCCCAGACGAGGCGCTTGGACTCGGCCGGCGCGTCGGCGCCGGCGCCCGCGTTGAGCGCCCCGGCCAGTGCCGGCGAGAGTTTGGTCAGCGAGCGCGGCACGCCGGCGGCGTCCAGCCTGCCGGTCAGGCCCAACGCGAGCAGCGTGCCGACGGTCCCGGCGGGCGTCGCCGCGTCGGCACGTTCCCCGGCGTTCCCCGCCAGGCCCGCCGCGGCGAACTGGCCCTTGACCGTGAACGGTGTCCCTTCGTGCTTGAAGGCCGAGTCGAGCGTAATCGCCGGGTCCTTGCCCGGCTCGAGCACGGCCCGCACGATTGTGTGCGTTGCCTCGACCGGCCCCCCCGGTCCGGCTGTGTTGTTCCCGCTCCCGGCCACCGTCACCGCCACGTCATCCACCGCCACCTCCGCCGTCGCCTTGATCTTGCCCAGAGACAGGCCCACCAGCGGCGCCTCGACCCCGGTCACCGCGATCCGCACCGCCCCCGTGCCGCCGATCGTCACCGGCGGCTCGCCCCCACCCCCGCCGGGCCTGGCCATGATCCGCTGCGCCAGTGGCGTGCCGGTGGCCACCGTCGCGACCAGCCCATCGGCGCGGGTCGTCAGCACGCCCTTGGCCAGGCGTGCCTGGCCCGTGGCCTTGAGGTTGCTGGACGTGAGCCGCAGCGTGATCTCCGTGGGCGGGAGCTTGTCCAGCGCGGTATCTCCGGGCGCGCCCAGACCTTCGCTGGCCGCCAGCAACACCTCGGCGTCAACAGTCGGGCCCAGGTCCTTGGTCAGGTCCAGCGGGACGCTCGTGACCAGCGCGGCGACGATCGGCTGAACCAGCGCCGTGGACACGCCGGTAACTTTGACGCTCCCCTGGAGCTGCGCAGCGGTGAAGTCGGCCCTCCCCTCCGCGTTGAGCAGTTTCGTCGCGGTGACGTCGGCGTCGATCTGGCCCGCCGACTGGCCTTCTCCCTCGCCGGCCGTCGCCTTCGTGCCGGCCTTCACGTGGATCGGCCCGGCCAGGTCGGGAGCCGAGATGGTGAGCACGATCGGCTCGACCTTGAACGGCTTGCTCGCGGAGGCTGCGGGGGGAACTCCCGCGGGCGCAGCAGGGGTGGATGGCGCGGGCGGTCCGGCCTTGGCCGCCGACAGCGCCTCCAGGCGCGCCGCGCCCTTGATTCCGGTGGTCGTCAGCGTGAGGGTCATGCCCGCGCCGCGCAGGTCGAGCGATCCGAGGTCGAACTTGGCGGGCTGCTTGTCGCTGCCGCCGCCGCCGCCAAGCCATTCCTTGGGCAGCGGCAGGCCCCTGGCGTCGATCCCCGCTTCCAGACCGGGAGCGCCGGCCGCGCCGCCGTCGAGCGTCACCCACTGGCCCGCCTGGGCGAGCGCCTGCCTGGCCGCCGGCAGGCCCGCCAGAAAAGCGGTGGACCGGAGAGAGAGCCGGCCGGGCTTCTCGGTCGTGAGCCGGCCGTTCTCGTACACCAGCGCCAGGTCGGCCTGCGCGCCGTCGGACCTGAACGTGAGTGCCGACCTGGCCTTGTCCACGTTGCCCGTGGCGGTGACCTTCAGGTCGGCGCGGGGCCCGATCGAGCGGGCCAGTTCGCCGCCGAAACCGGCCAGGCCGTCGACCAGGTCGATCGGCGCGCCGGTGATCTCGGCGGTCGCCTTGACCTGGTCCAGGCGTCCCTTGCTGTCCTGCTTGATGGACGCATCGACGGTCACCTTGACCTTGTCGCCTCCCCCGCCGCTCGGCCCAACCTTGACCGACGCGGACAGGTTCGACTTGATGCTGGCCGTCGAGCCGCCCGCGCCGACGGCGCTCCACGCCACGTCGGCGTCGCCGGTGAGCCGCCTGAGCCCGATCCCCGCGGCCGCGGGCGTGCCGGCCGCCTCGGCCGTCCTGTCCGTGTACGTCACGTCGAGCGAATCGATCTTGACGAGCGCCCTGACCGACTCGACGCCGCCGCCGCTCCCGCCGCCGCTGGACGTCGCACCGCGCGGGTTGGCGACCGCCCGCTGGAGGTTGGTCGTGCCGTCCTTGGCCTTCTCGAGGTTGAGCGAGCCGGACACGACCACTTCGCCCAGGTCGAAATCCTTGCGGCTCCACCAGCGACCCGCGATGACTTCCCACACGCCCGCCGGCACGGTGACCTCGGCCGTGCCGATACTCTTGTCGTGGTCGTCGAACAGTTCGACCGGACCGACGACGGTCGGCCCGCCCCAGGAAAGACCTACGCCGGAGACCTTCACGCGCCCGGCGATCTTGCCCTTGGCCGCGCCCTCGATGATCCCCGGCGCCAACCGGGCGCCGATCGTCGGGGCCAGCGCCGCCGCGACGGCCAGGAACACGACCAGCGCGCCGCCGGTCCACAGCAGGATCTTCAGCCAGCGACGGCGGCGGACGCGCTGGCGCGCGCTCTGCGCGACCTGCCATTCCGGGCTGGGCGTGCCGCGCAGCGGCTTGCGACCGGCCGTCTCCCAACTGGCCAGTCCCTCGTCGGCGCCGTCTTTCTTCCCCGTGGCCATCTGGACTCCCCGTGTCCCCCACGAGTGACCGTCCAGACTCTACGCCGGCTGACGCGCGGCACAAGAGGCGGGCGCAACCGGGTCTGGCGGGGAGGCCAGCCCGTGGATCCCTCGCTCCCTTCGCCCTACACCTCGTCGGCCTTGGCCAGTTGCCACTCTTCGAGTTCGATGGGGGCCTGGCGGCCGAAGATGGTGACCAGGACGCGCACCAGGCCCTTCTCGGGCACCAGTTCGTCCACGGTCCCCTCGTACCCCTGGAAGGGCCCCTCGCGGATGATGACGCTGTCGCCCTTCTCGAAGACCAGCTTGACCGTCGGCTCCTCCTCGGGCTTGCGCGAATCCAGGAGCATCTTCTCGATCTCGTGCTCCTTCATCGGCGTGGGTCGGCCCGCGGTGCCGACGAAGTCGCCGACCCCCGTGGTCTCCTTGATGAGGAAGAAGACGTCCTGCGGTATGCGCCCGTCGGGCTCGAGCCGCATCTCGACGAAGACGTAGCCGGGGTAGAGTTTCGTCTCGACGACCCGCTGCCGGCCGCCCTTGATCGTCTTGGTCTTCTCCGTGGGCACGAGGATGCGACCGACCAGGTGCGTCATGTTCTCGATCTGCACCTTGCGCAGGAGCGTCTCGCGGACGCTCGATTCCTTGTTGCTGGCCACGCGCAGGACGAACCAGTCCATCCCGACCGCGCGCATCGGCTCGTCTTCGCGCAGCAGGCCGTCACGGTCGATCGTCCCCGTCGCCTTGCCCTTCTCCGATTTGTCCTTGCGGTCCGTCATGCGGCTTCCCCTGTCCCTGGCCAACCCCCCGATCGCCTCGTCAGTCCCTTGATCCCTCTCGGCTCAACCCTCCAGCACCCTGATCGCGCGGAAGAACCACTGCAAGCCCAGGTCGAAGACGAACAACGCCGCGGCGATCAGGAACGTCGCCCCGATCACCACCCAGGTGGACCCGATGATCTCCTTGCGGCTGGACCAGTTGACCTTCTTCATCTCCAGGTCGGTCGCGATGAGGAACTCGACGGCCCCGGGCCGGACGCCGGCGAGCCAGAAGGCCAGCAGCACCCCCAAGACGAGCACGACGGCGGCGCCGATGCCCTGGAGGTAGAGGGGCTCGATGATCGGCATGCCCTGGGGGCGCCCTTCGACGGCGGCGCTGAAGGCGGCGGGCTCCTGGCCCGGGCCCGCGACGGCCGCCTTGACGCGCTTGGCCTGACTGGGGTCCAGGTCGCTGGCGTTCATCTGGATCTTCTTGATCCACAAGGTCCGGCTGGGGGCGTCGTAGCGGCTGACCTCGGCAGAACCGAGCTCCGTCACGGCGCCGCTCATCCCGCTCTCGGCCGCCTTGGTCAGCAGGACCCGGTCACCGGGCTGCACCGCGCCGACCGGTTCCTGCACCCGGATCTCGTAGGTCGTCTTCGGGAGCCTGTCGGCGAGGCCCTGCATCTCTTTCCATATCCACGCGGACGCCGCCAGCGTCAGCACGCCGATCATCGCCGCGGTGAGCACCCGCACCCAATACCCCTGACCCGGTTTGTAGATGCCGAACGCCATGAGTGGGAGTCCAGAAGGAACAGAGTCTCGGGCCGCCGGGCGCGTGGGCCGACGGGTTACGACCTGATCGGCCCGGCGCGGCGCGCCGGGCTGGTGCCGTTCAAGCACGCCGGGAGGGACTTGAACCCGCAACCTGCGGATTTGGAATCCGCTGCTCTACCAGTTGAGCTACCGGCGTGTGGGGGGCATCGGGCACCGGGCATGGGGCGGGGTCGATCACGTTCTCGAACCGTGCCCCGGGCCCTGTCCCCTCTGCGCTCATTACTTCCTCTTGATCTTGTGCAGCGTGTGCTTCCGCAGGCGGGGGCAGTACTTCTTCAGGCCGCTCTTGAGCTTCTCGGCGATGCCGCCCTTGACGTTGATCTGGGTGCGGTAGTTCAGATCGCCGGTCTCGGCGCACTGGAGCCACACGTACTCGCGGGCCGCCGCCTTCGATTTCTTGGCCATCGCTCGCGCCCTCTTTCAGTCGTCCCATCTGGCAAACACGGCCCACCGGTTGGGCACCGATGGGCCAGCCGTCCGTCGAACCATTCTAGAAGCCCCGAACCGCCCGGGTCTGTACCCGTTCGGTGCCGGCCCGCGGGGCGCCCGTGCACCCCCGCTCCCGCCCCTGTGCCTCCCCTTCCCGCCGCACCGATCGGCCGCTGCTCGGCGTCACCGACGCGCCCTGCACGGGCTCATTCGATGATCGCGGTCACCGTCCCCGACCCGATCGTGCGCCCGCCCTCGCGGACGGCGAACCGCAGTCCCGGCTCCATGGCCACGGGCTTGTCGCCCAGGTCGGCCTCGACCTCGACGTTGTCGCCGGGCATGCACATCTCGGCGCCGCCGAGGAGCTTGACCGAGCCGGTGACGTCGGTCGTCCGGAAGTAGAACTGCGGGCGGTAGCCGCTGAAGAACGGCGTGTGGCGCCCGCCCTCTTCCTTGGTGAGCACGTAGACCTGGCCCTTGAACTTGGTGTGCGGCTTGATCGAGCCGGGCTTGCAGACGACCTGGCCGCGCTCGACCTCGTTCTTCTCGATGCCGCGCAGCAGGGCGCCGACGTTGTCGCCGGCCTCGCCGCGGTCGAGGGTCTTGTTGAACATCTCGACGCCGGTGATGGTGGTGGTGCGGTTTTCCTTGTGCAGGCCGACGATCTCGGCCGCGTCGCCGACCTTGATGACGCCGCGCTCGATGCGCCCGGTGGCGACCGTGCCGCGCCCCTTGATGGAGAAGACGTCCTCGACGCTCAGGAGGAAGGGCTTGTCCTTCTCGCGGACGGGCTCGGGGATGAAGTTGTCGATGGCGTCGAAGAGTTCGTCGATGGGCTTACAGATCTTGTCGTCCTTGGGGTTCTCCAGCGCAGCCTTGGACTGGCCCCGGATGATCGGCGTCTTGTCGCCGGGGAAACCGTACTTGTTGAGCAGGTCGCGGACCTCCATCTCGACCAGGTCGAGCAGTTCGGGGTCATCGACGAGGTCGACCTTGTTCATGAAGACGACGATGTGGGGGACGCCGACCTGGCGGGCCAGCAGGACGTGCTCGCGCGTCTGGGGCATGGGGCCGTCGGCGGCGGAGACGACGAGGATCGCCCCGTCCATCTGGGCCGCGCCCGTGATCATGTTCTTGACGAAGTCGGCGTGCCCCGGGCAGTCGACGTGGGCGTAGTGGCGCTTGGGCGTCTCGTACTCGGTGTGCGAGGACGCGATGGTGAGGGTCTTGTAGGCGTCGCGGACCGTGCCGCCCTTGGTGACCTCGGCGTAGGTCTTGGGCGTCCCGCCGAAGCGGACCGCCGAGCGCGCCGATAGCGCCGCGGTCAGCGTGCTCTTGCCGTGGTCGATGTGCCCGATCGTGCCCACGTTCACGTGCGGCTTGGTACGCGAGAAGACTCCCTTAGCCATGGCGGTGCTCCACCAGTCAGTAGACCCATCGTGCCTGCCCACCGCTCCGTGATGAACATGGAACGGTGCCGTCCGTCATCCCGCGGCCGCCCGGCACTCTGCCGGGCCGTCCACGCCGCTGTCCCTCCCCGCCCGAGCCCCGTTCCCCCCCGTGATCCTGCCCCGCCCGAGCCCTGCCATGCGGCGCGAGCGTGCCGCCCGCGTGTCCGTCCTGTTCCGCTGCCTGCTGGTCGCTGCGCACCGGCGAGGTCGGGCGAAACAGCCGCTAGTGGGATTTGAACCCACGACCTCAC
>JBGPGM010000127.1:0-6487 GCA_041483855.1 Phycisphaerae bacterium
ACCTGGCGTCCGGCGAGGCCGACGCGCGCCGCGTGAGCGAGTGGGCACGGCGGGCCGGGCGCACGGTCACGGTGCGGCTGGTCAAGGGCGCGTACTGGGACTACCACGTCATCCACAGCGAGCAGATGGGCTGGCCCTGCCCCGTCTGGCTCACCAAGCGCCAGACCGATGCCTGCTTCGAGCGGATGACCGACATCCTGCTGGATGCGGCACCGAAGGCCGGGTCACCCGGCGGCGTCAAGCTCGCCGTCGGCTCGCACAACGTCCGTTCCATCGCCTACGCGCTGGCCGGGCTGGAGCGCCGCGCCCTGCCCCCCGCGGCCGTCGAACTCCAGATGCTCCACGGCATGGCGGACCAACTCAAGTACGCGGCCGTCGAGATGGGCCTGCGGGTCCGCGAGTACGTCCCCGTCGGGCAGATGATCCCGGGGATGGCGTACCTGGTGCGCCGCCTGCTGGAGAACACGTCCAATGAATCGTGGCTCAAGGCGGGCTTCCTGGACAACGCCGACCCGGCGGTGCTGCTCGCGTCGCCGCATGTTCCGGAGGAGCCCCCGACGCAAGCCGAGGGCCTGGCGGGCCGCCCGCCCGTTTCCGGCAACGGCGCGCTTGTCGCGCCAGCATCGCCAGCCGCCGGACCGGGGCCGGACGGTCGCACGGATTCGCCGGACTCCGCGGCGAACCCCTATTGCTCCCCCCAGCGCCACAACCTTTCCCCCGCCGTCGAGGGCCTGGGCGACGGACGGCCGTTCATCAACGAGCCGGCGCGCGACTTCTCGCAGGCAGACCAGCGCGACGCATTCGCCGTTGCGGTCGCCGGGGCCGCGGTCCCGCGCGTTGCCAACGACCGGACGCCGGCCGACGGCGCGCGGATGGTCAGCGCGGGCGCGGCGGCCTTCCCCGCCTGGCGCGACGCCGACCCGCTGGTGCGTGCCGGGGTGCTCGTGCGCGCCGCCGGGATCATGCGGGCCCGTCGGGATGAACTGTCCGGCGTGATGGTCAAGGAGGCTGGCAAGACCTGGCGCGAGGCCGACGCCGATGTCTGCGAGGCCATCGACTTCTGCGAGTACTACGCCCGGCTGGCCGTGCCCCTCTTCCGGCGCCAGCGGCTCGGCCGGTTCATCGGCGAACTGGACGAGCAGTGGTACCAGGCACGCGGCGTGGCCGTCGTCATCTCCCCGTGGAACTTCCCGCTGGCCATCTGCTGCGGCATGACCGCGGCGGCGCTGGTCACTGGAAACACCGTGATCGTCAAACCCGCCGAGCAGACGCCCGGCATCGCCAAGGTCATGGTGGACATCCTCCACCAGGCGATGGGCGGGGCAGGCCTTCCAGGGTCCGTCGCCCGCGACGTGTTGCACTTCTGCCCGGCGCCGGGTGAGACCACCGGGGCCGCGCTGGTGCGCGATCCGCGCATCGCCCTGATCGCGTTCACGGGTTCCAAGGCCGTGGGGCTGGACATCAACGCCGCGGCCGCGGCGGTGTCGCAATCCGAGGGGATGCGTTCCATTGATCCCCGGAGCGCGCACGTCAAGAAGGTGATCTGCGAGATGGGCGGGAAGAACGCGATCATCGTGGACACGTCCGCCGACCTGGACGAGGCGGTGCTGGCGGTCCGCCAATCCGCGTTCGGTTTCCAGGGGCAGAAGTGCTCGGCCTGCTCACGCCTGATCGTGGTCGATCCCGCGGGGCCCGGCGGCGCGGCGATCCGGCACGTGGTGACGCGACTGGTGGACGCGACGCGGGCCCTGGTGATCGGCGATCCCGCCCTGCCCGGCACCGACATCGGCCCCGTGATCGACGCCGAGGCGAAGGCCAAGATCCTCGGCTTCGTCCGGCGCGCCCAGGGCGCGGGGCTGCGTTCATTCGGGCTTGACGTTCCACAGGGCTTGGAGCAGCGTACCGGGCGTGCCTACGTCGGCCCGACGATCTTCGTGGATGTTCCGCCCGAGCACGAACTGGCCCGGGAGGAGGTGTTCGGCCCGGTGCTGGCCGTCCTGCACGCGCCGAGTTTCGCGGGCGCGATCGACCTGGCCAACGCCTCACCGTACAAGCTGACCGGCGGCGTCTTCAGCCGCAGGCCCTTGCACCTGGAACTGGCCAAGCGGCAGTTCCGCGTGGGCAATCTGTACCTCAACCGCGGCATCACCGGGGCGCTGGTGGCCCGCCAGCCGTTCGGCGGGTTCGGCATGTCGGGAGTGGGGTCCAAGGCGGGCGGGCGCGACTACCTGCTCCAGTTCGTGGAGCCGCGGGCGAGTTGCGAGAACACGCTGCGTCGGGGGTTTGCGCCGGAGTTGTGACGGGACAACGCGGTTCATTGCTTCTTTTTGTCCACCCCTACCTGGACGCCCTTGTACGAGTACTTCGGCTCCCAGCCGGCGGGGCCGCCGGCGAGCAGGTCGAGCAGGGGCCAGACGGCGCAGAAGTCATCGCCGGGCCCGAAGTTGGCCGTCCCCGTCCGCTCGATCGTGCTGTCGTCGTTCTTGTGGAAGGCGGAGACGCCCGGCCACGGCTCGCCCGGCTTGGGCTCGAAGCCCATGTCCTTGATGAATGTGCTGCCGGCGCCGGAGACCATGCGGAAACGCCAGGCGCGCCCGGCGGCGAACTCCTTCTGCACCGCCGGCTCGTCGGGCGAGCAGACGACGAAGGCGGCGCGGTCGGAGAGGTGCTCGTGCAGGCCGTTGATGCCGTCGGCCCAGAGGGTGCAGTAGACGCACTTGCGCCCCATGTTGTGGATGACGATGAGGTCGCGCTTGGACCCGAAGAGTTCGCTGAGTTTGACGCGCTTGCCGTCCCAGGCGGCGAGGGTGTAGTCGGAGACTTTCTCCGGCTTGGCGGACCGACGGGCCTCGGCGAGTTTTTTCTTGAGGCCTCCGATTTCCTTTTCGAGGGCGCGGATCTGGTCGTTCATCGGCGTGACTCCTGGAGCCGGCTCCGGGTGTGGCCGGGGCGCCATGATACCGCGCGCCGGGCCGGTCATCCGCCGGCGGGGCGCGGCGTGCCGCCCGCCCGGGAATCCAGCACGAGCGTAACGGGTCCGTCGTTGACGAGGTGCACCTTCATGTCCGCCCCGAAGACGCCGATCTGCACGGCCCCCGGGCCGCTCAGCCCCAGCGCCCGCAGGTCCGCCGCGAGGGCCTCGAACATCGCCCGAGCCGCCGGCGGGTGCATCGCCGCGTCGAAGGATGGCCGTCGCCCCTTGCGGCAGTCGCCGGCGACCGTGAAGTTGGGCACCAGAATGACCCACCCGCTGACCTGGAGCACCGAGAGGTTCATCTTTCCGGCGTCGTCCTCGAAGACCCGCAGGTTCGTCACCTTGTCGGCCATCCACCGCCGGTCCGATTCGGTATCGCCCACCTCGACTCCAACCAGCCCCAACAGGCCGCGGCACGCAGCCGGTCCGACCGACGCGCCGCCAGAGGGCCCAGCGGCCGCCACAACCTGGCCGTCCACGACGACCGACGCCTCCCGAACGCGCTGGACCACGCACTTCATGGACGAACAATACCCGGCGAGCCCTGGCGGTGGCCGCGCGGGTGCGCGGCCGGCATAGGATGGACGGTCTGCTTTCAGTCATGTCAACCACCGACGGCCATGGCTGCCTTCATCGATTGTCCGCCGCGCCCGGAGGGCGCGGAAGCCCGAGTAAACTGGAGAAGAAGCCCATGAAACGCCCCAACACCAATCCGACCACCACCCACTCCGCGTCGGCGCCGAGCATGTCCCCCACCGGCCTGCGCCCGAGCACCGAGGTCAAGCCCGCGATGGCCCCCAAGGGCAAGCCGAGCGCCGACGAGATCCGCCGGCGCGCCTACGAGATCTTCCTGAGGCGCAACGGCAAGGGCGGGAGCCCCGAGTCCGACTGGCTGCAGGCGGAGCGGGAGTTGATGCAGGCCAGGCGGTAGCGGGCTAGAGGCGTGCGGGGGGTTCGGGTTGGTCCGTCGGCGGCGGGTCCGGCCCGGGTGGGTCTTGGTCCGTTGTCGGCAGAGCCTGGCGCGGCGCCAGCAGGGACGCCAGCACGCCGACGCCCAGGATGCCGCAGATCACCGCCAGCGAGACGGGCGTGGGGATCGGGTACGCGTCCGTCAGGAGCATCTTGACGCCGACGTACGCCAGCACGAAGACCAGGCTCGGCTTGAGGAAGCGGAACTTGTCGATCACCGCCGCGAGCGCGAAGTAGAGCGAGCGCAGGCCCAGGATCGCGAAGACGTTGGACGTGAAGACCAGGAAGGGGTCGGCGGTGATGGCGAAGATCGCCGGGATCGAATCCACCGCGAAGAGCACGTCGGACGTCTCGACGACGATCAGCACAAGCAGCAGCGGCGTGATGGCCCGGCGGCCGTCGATGCGCGTGAAGAACCGCTTGCCCTCGAACTCGCGCCCGACCGGGTACAGCCGGCGCACCAGGCGAAGGGCCAGGTTGTTCTCTGGCTCGAACTGATCCTCCTGCGTGAGCAGCATCCGCACCGCCGTGACGATGAGCAGCCCGCCGAAGAGGTAGACCACCCAGTGGAACCGGGCGATGAGCACGGCCCCGGCGCCGATCATCGCCCCGCGCATCACCAGCGCCCCCAGGATGCCCCAGAAGAGCACACGGTGCTGGTACGGCGCGGGCACGCGGAAATACCGGAAGATCAGCGCGATCACGAAGATGTTGTCCAGGCTCAGGGAGTACTCGACGAGCCAGCCGGTCAGGTACTGCATCGCGGCCAGCCGGCCGTGCCCGGTGCGGGCGCCGTCCTCCTCGGTGAAGGCCTCGCCCATGCCCAGCCAGTGGTTCTGGTAGATGAAGTAGACGGCGACGCTGAAGGCGACGGCGAGCAGGACGGTGAAGGCGGTCCAGCGGAGCGCCTCGGGGGCGCGGATGATGTGCGCCTTGCGGTTGACGACGCCCAGGTCGAGGCCGAGCATGACGAGGACGAAGAGGATGAATCCGATCCACAGCCAGATCATCGGGGTGGTTCTCGCGGGCGGGACGGCGTGAACAGCGGCGACTTGCTCCCCTTACCCGGGGGGGTCGGGCGGATGGTAGCCGCGGCGGTCCTTGAGGGGTGGGCGCGGGCGCGCGCGAGGGGGGGGTGGGTGGGGGGATGGTGAGACGGCGACGGAGAAGTGGCGAATCGGTGCGCGCGCGGGTGGTCGATGGGTCGGCGTTGAGGTGCGGGGCGGGAAATGCAGAAAACGTTGGCGGTCTATGGCGGTGTATGGCGGCCTTTGGGTTTTTGACAGCGCCAGGGGGGTTTTGGATTGGCGGCCTTGGGGATGGAGTTGGCGGTCTATGGCGGTGTATGGGCGGATGGCTGGCGGGCTTCGGGGTGGGCGGGGTGGGAAATGCAGAAAACGTTGGCCACCTCATGCCCCCTTGGCTCCCTCACGGTTCTTGATAGCGCCAGAGGGGTTTTGGGAATGCGGCGTTGGCCCCCTCATGGACAGGTGTCGAGGCGTTAAGGCGGGAAGCGGCGGAGTGGCGGGGCGGTGGAGTGACGGAGGGAGGGGCTGGGACGCGCGCGGAGGGGCTGAGAGGGCGGGCGTGAGCGGTGGCTGGCATCTGTGGTCCCCCCGACGCAACGCGGCGCGGAGCGCGGAAGGCGCGGAAGGCGCGGTGCGGCCTTGCGGGGGGTAGTGTACAGAAAAAGGCCACGGAATGCAAGGGCAAGACGGGGTAGGGCGCGCATTTGGCGCACAAGCGTGGTCGATGTGCGCGAGATTCTGGCGAGCGCTCGGGGGTGGGCGGCTCCACAGGACTACACGGATGGGGGGGGCGAATCCTGGCCGGCACATACGCGACGCCGCCCGGTTCGAGTTACCATGGGCGCTGCCGGGGGTGGGTCCGAGTCCATGGGACGAATCCCGGGCCAACCCGATCCGCGCGAGCCCGGCAAGCCGCTGCCGCGGTTGCCCGATGCCGCGCACGGTCCCCGGCCCGCCGGCCCGCCGGCGCGGGCGCCGGACCCCGGCGCGGCCACCGAGCTGCCGGCAGCGTCTGGCGCGGGCGTCCACCGGACGGGGCAGGATGCGGCGGAGGAGCCGGCGGGGCCGGGTTGGCTGCGGCCGCCGGGTTCGGCGCGGCCGGCGGCTGTGGGCGAGCAGACCGGGGACTTCATCGGTCCGTACCGGCTGCTCTCGGTGCTGGGGATCGGCGGGTTCGGCACGGTGTGGCTGGCCGAGCGGCGCGAGCCGATGGTGCAGCGGGTGGCGCTGAAGATCATCAAGCCCGGGATGGATTCGCGGGCCGTGATCGCGCGCTTCGAGCAGGAGCGCCAGGCCCTGGCGATGATGGACCACGTCAACATCGCCCGCGTTCTGGACGCCGGTGCCACGGAAGCCGGCCTGCCGTATTTCGTCATGGAGCTGGTCCACGGCGTGCCCATTACCAAGTACTGCGACGACAATCACCTCACGCCGCGCCAGCGTCTGGAGCTGTTCGTACCGGTCTGCCAGGCGATCCAGCACGCCCACCAGAAGGGGATCATCCACCGCGACATCA
>JBGPGM010000128.1:0-6414 GCA_041483855.1 Phycisphaerae bacterium
ACCGATCACTGTCCCCAACAACACCAACTCCGCCGGCGTGCAGCACCACAAGGGGTACGTCGTGTACGGCCCCGCGGCCCCGTCGGGCACGCTGAGCATCCTCACGCCGACCGGCACGCTGCCCGCAGACGCGCCGACCGTGCCCAGTTACCAGCGCCGGCTGACGCCGATCGACATCGTCAGCACGCCCACCTTCTCGATCCGGCTGGTGACGACCAGGACCGATCCGCTGGATCCGAACTGGGACGACAACGCGGTCTTCCGGATCGACCAGGGCTTCCGCGACTTCAACGGCAACGGGGTCGTGGACATCGGTGAATCCAGCGCGGTCGTGCCCGGCTACGAGCAGTTCCTGACCTTCAACCGTCCGATCCAGGTCGATCCGTCGCAACCCGGCGTATACATCCAGACGATCGACGCCAGCCTGCTTGACGAGGGGATGCACTACCTCTCCGTCGTCGCCTTCCGCCACCGCTCCGACGGCGGCGACCCCATCTACACCGAGTTCCGCAAGGTCATCTACGTGGACCGCCAGCCCCCCGCGGCGGTGCTCCTGGACGCGGGCGTGCCCATCGCCATGCGCCCGCACGAGTTCCGCGTCAGCGCGCCGGACCGGACCGTCAAAGACGTTCACCTGTTCCTGAACCTGCCGCCGGACACGGACCCGCTGCCGCTGATCGGCCCGGCGAGCCGCGCAAGCCAGTACGACCGGTACGAATGGCGCAAGACGATCGACAGCCTGCCGGGCGGGATGAACAGCATCACGCTGGTCGCCCTGGAGCCCTCGGGCCGGTCCACCGTGACGCGCTACGACCACATCAACGTGACCATCGGCTCCGGCGACGTCAACCGCGACGGTGCGGTTAACATCGACGACCTGTACGCGGCCTACACGCTGACCGGCTACCAGGCCGAGGCGGACATGAACCAGGACGGAACGTTCGACGCGATCGACCTGCGGCTGCTGGAGGCACGCCTGCGCCCGATGGAACTCCGAAACATGGCGGGGGATCAGCGGTAGACCGCGGTCAGCGCGGGGGCGGACGGTGAACGAAAAAGAA
The DNA here is from genome assembly GCA_041483855.1 of Phycisphaerae bacterium. Lineage (GTDB taxonomy): Bacteria > Planctomycetota > Phycisphaerae > Phycisphaerales > UBA1924 > JBGPGM01. The sequence goes on from JBGPGM010000128.1 coordinate 1,062, forward strand.
AGAGCCGCGGGCGGGGCGCGGCTCCTGTGGGCTGGAAGTATCGTCGATCGTCGCGTTCAGCGCCGCCGACGCAGGCCGGCCAGGGCCGCCAGGCCAAGCAGCCCCGCCGCGCCGGGGGCGGGGATCGTCTCGAAGCAGTCGAAGTTGACATACCCCGCGGACACGCTGCCGAAGCCGGGGTTGTCGAAGAGGTTGATGGGTCCCGGCGGGAGCGACTCGTTGGAGCCATAGCCCGAGTCGGCGATATACGCGGCGAAGAAGTCCACCTCGCCGCCCGGGCTGATCCCCAGGGCGCTGAGCGGCAGGGAATACTCCCGGAAGGTCGGGGCGTTGCCGGTGAACATGCCGCTGAAGTCGAGGAAGTTGAGCGGCGCCGGCGCGCCGGTCAACTCGAACGACACGATCCCGAACGAGCCGATCACGACCGAGAAGTCGGGCAGGAACCCGGGCCCGAACTGGTCATCGGCGTTGATCGACAGGTTCGACGAGGCGCGCCGGCCGCCATCGCCGTTGTCGTCCATCTGCGCATCCGTGAAGCCGCCCGGACGGGTGTCGAGCAGGATGGTCACCAGGTCGTTGAGGTTGTTGCCAGGCTGGAACCCGAAATAGATTCGGCTGGAGTCGCTCTCCATGTAGAGGGCACCGTTGCCAAGCGTCCCGCCGAAGCCCGTGCCGCCGCCGAGGAACTGGTAGGTGTTCCCGGGGCCGTACTCGTTGGGGCCCAGAACTCCGTCCACGACGGCCCCGCCGGGCGTGTGGTCCTGAACGCATCCGGGGATGGAGCGCGCAGCGGCAACCGACCCGGCCCCAAACACGATGCCGGCAACCGACAGAATGACAGCCGTTTTCATCTCTGCTCCTCTTGGATACACAATAGAGGACTATCTACTCTCTTCACTCCGGATCCCCGCTTCCGGCGGGCGCCTCAATCTAGTCCATCCAGGATGCAAAAGCAATCGAATTCCAGCGCCTCGGCCCGCTCGGAAGCGATCGGTGGCCTCGCCGGGATGTTCCGTCAGTCCCGTCCGGCCACCATCTGGGCCAGGGCCGCAGCCGGCGAGGGGGGAACTCCCAGGTAGGAGAGGCTCCGCTCCATCACGCGCCGGACCACCGGCCCGGCCACCGCCGAGCCGTAGTGCGTCCGATGGGCGACCCTTTCCGGCCCGGGGTCGTCGATGACAACCAGGACGACCAGGCGCGGCTCCTCGGCCGGGGCGCCCGCGATGAAGCTGGAGTTGTACTGGCCGGGGTAGTACCCCTTGGACCCGCGCGGGCGGCGCTTTCCCTTGGGCGCCGGCCCCAGCGGGATCTCGGCGGTGCCGGACTTGCCGAACATCTCGTACCGCCAGTGGCTGGCGTCCGGGTCCTTTCGGGCCAGACGAACGTCGAGGTTGTGGGTGACGCCGCGCATAGTCTGTCGGGTCAGTTCGGCGATGTCGGTGGGGAGCACCCGCACGGGCAGCGACGCCGAGGCCTCGTCGGGGTCAACGGCGGTCAGCCGGGACGGTGGGAGCGTCCCGGCCAGCTCACCGGTGCGAGCGAAGGCGGAGAAGGCCCGGACCATCTGGACAGGCGTGACGGCCACTTCGTGCCCCATGGCGACGGAGGTCTGGGTGTAGACCGACCAGGACTTGGCCGAGGTGACGATGCCGGTGGACTCGCCGGGCAGACCCAGGCCGGTGCGCGAGCCGAAGCCGAACCGCAGGACGGCGCCGCGCATCTGCTGGTCGCTCATCCGGCGTGTCGTCTTGGCCATGCCGATGTTCGATGAGTTGATGAGGACCTCGGCCCAGGTCATGTGGTCGCGCGCCGTGACATCCTTGATGGTGCGGTGCCCGTAGGGGAGCGTGTACTCCCCGTTCTCCGTGTTGATGATCTCTTCCGGGTACGCCAGGCCCAGTTCGGTCGTAACGGACCACATGAACGGCTTGAAGGTTGAACCCGGCTCGTACGCGTCCACGATGCAGCGGTTGCGCCCCAGCGCCGGGTGCTGATCGCGGATCGGGTCGTCGGCGATCGTCTTGTAGCGCCGGTGCGGCACATCGGCCATGTTGCGGGCGTCCCAGGGGAACGGCGCGGCGTCGGTAAGGTCGCGGATGATGTCCACGATGGTCAGGATCTCGCCGGTAGCGGGGTCCATGATGACCAGGCGTCCGCCGGCCGCGTCGGCGTCCTCCACGCCACGCCGCAGTTCCTCGGTGCCGATGCGCTGCAGTTCCAGGTCCAGGGAGAGGCGGATGTCCCGCCCGCGCTGCGGCGGCCTGTAATCGCCGGGGTCGACCCACATGGGCCGGCCGGAGGCGTCGCGGACGTAACGCAGCCGCCCGGGCGTCGGCTTGATCTGATGGTTGACGAGTTTCTCGGCGCCAACGAGGCCGTTGTGGTCCACGCCGACGGCGCCGACGACGGGCGCCACGAGGCTGTCGGCGGGGTCCTCGCGCACGCTGCGCAGTTCCAGGTACACGCCGGGGATCCTGGCCCCGCGCACGGTCTGGACCCGCGAGTCGTCCAGCACCGGCCCGATCGACACGTACCGCGTCAGCGTCGGCGCCGGGGGGTCGCCGGGTTGGTGGGCCAGCGCCGCCAGCGCCCTTTGCTGGTTCACGGCCATGCGCGGCACGATCCGCTCGGCCACCCGATCCTCGGGCATGTCCAGGGCGTCGGCCAGCCGCGCAAGGCCCTCGCCGGGCGGGTTGGGGAACCGGACCGGGTCGACGAAGGCGCGGTAGCCGAACCGGGTGCCCGCCACCAGCCGCCAGCGCCGGTCCAGCAGGTCGCCGCGAACGGCGGGCTCGGGGACGGTGGTCATCCGGTCGTCCATGTGCGCTCGCAGTTGCGTGCTGGGGACGAACTGCAGCTGGGCGACGCGCCCGATCATGGCGACCAGGAGCAGGCCCAGCGTGCAGGCCAGCGCCAGCGCGATCAGGTCGATGCGGCGGGACTGGGCCGGCGCGCCGGGGCAGGTCGATCGGATCACCGTGGGTGGCCCTCGCGCGGCGTCGCCTGAGGGCCGTGCCAGGCGGAGGGCTGGGCCCGGCCCGCGGCCACTTCGACGGCATCGGTGTCTAGGTCGATGGATTCGAGCGGCCCGAGCGCCTGAACCATCTGCTCGACGCGGTCGGGGGTCAGGCGGGAGGCTATCTCGACGCGCAGCCGCCAGAGGGTACGGTCTCGCTCGGCGACGCGGCGCTGCACCTCGGCCATCTCGTGCACGGCCTGCAGGCGCAGTTGGCGCACCGTCAGCAGGACGCAAGCGACCACGCCGATGCTCAGGATGAGGACCGCTAGCTTGGCGAACACGGGCTACCTCGCGGGGATCTTGATGGTCACGCCGGCGGTCAGATCGTCGGGGTCGGGGATGGCGTCGCTGTTCAGGTCCGCGATCTCCGTCCACCTCCTGGAGGAGCCCAACAGGTTCTGCGCGATGGAACTGAGATGGTCGCCGGGCTTGATCGTGTAGGTGGCGTTGGCGGATTTGTCGGCAGCGGCGGGCTTGCGGTCCGGCGCCGGAGCGGGCTTGGCCGCACCGGGCACGACAGCCTTGACCTCGCCGGCCTTGACGGAACCGGCGCTGCTCGTCGGCGGGGCGGGCGCCGGCGGCTTTCCGCCGCGCCGATCAGGCGTTTGGGGGGGGGGGGCGGACGCGGGGGCCGCCTCGGCGGGCATGGCGGCCTTGCCCAGCAGCACATCCTTGGGCGGGACCAGCAGCGAGACGCCGACGTGCAACTGTCCCTCGGACCCGACGCGCCCCTTGTTGAAGGCCGCGAGTTTGCTCCAGAGTTTGCCGTCGCCGTAGTACTTGACGGCGAGGGCGTAGAGGTTGTCGTTGTCCTTGACCTCGTGCCGCTTGAGTGTGCCGGTGGAAGTGGGCAGGTTGCCCGCGCTCGGTCCGACGGTCGGCGGTCCGGCGCGCTCGGGCCTGCCGGGCTGGACCGGAACGACAGGCGGAGCGCCAGCAGGAGCAGCGGGTGGGAACTGGACGGTCGGCGGAAGCCGCGTGTCAGGCGGATCGGCCGCCGCGTGGCCCGGCGTGCGATTCGGGGTCGCGGGTAATGCCGCCGACAGGTCCGTGCCGGGCCCTCGGGGACCCATGTCGATGACGACCCGCGGATGATCCGTCTGCGGCGCCCCCACGGCCGTGGTGGCGGAATCGGGCCCGTCGTTCGTCGTGTTGGCCAGTTCGGGCCTGCCGGGTGCCCGGATGGGCCGGTCAGCAACGGGAATGGGGTTGGGCATGCCCCCGGCACCGAAGTCCCTGGGCGACCCAGCGGCCAAGTCGTTGCCCACCCGCGAGGCCCTGGCCTGCGAGAAGTGGTCGCTGAGCAGCACGCCGACGATCAGGACGAGCGAAAAACCGACGATCAACGCGAGCTTGTGTTCCCTGGTCACTGTTCGCTTCCGTGCGTAGGCGCCGGGCCCGCGCCCGGGGGGCGGGGTCGCGGCTGGGTGGGTTGCCCGGTTTTCGGCCGATCCGATCCTTGGCGCGGCGAAACGGGCAGGGGGGACGGGACAATACGGGGCGACTGTAGCCGCCGACCTCCGGCCAGCGGCGAGTCCTGCAATCCCTGCGCCGGGGCGTCAGCCCGTGGCCAGGCGGATGGCGCGGAGCCGGGCGGACCGGGCCCGCGGGTTGGCGGCGACTTCCTCGTCGGACGCCTGGATGGCCTTGGGCGTCAGGGCCCGTGCCAACCCACGCGCGGCCAGGGACGCGAACGCCCGCTTCACGGGTCGGTCCTCCAGCGAATGGAACGCGATGATCGCCACGCGTGCCCCCGGGGCCAGCCATCGGCCCGGCGCGTCCCCTGGGGCTTGAGCGGTGCGCTCGACAGCCTCCAGCAGGGAACGCAGGCTGCCCAGTTCATCGTTCACGGCGATGCGCAGGGCCTGGAAGGTGCGGGTCGCGGGATCGATCGATGCGGAGCCAGTTCGCCTGCCGACCACGGAACGGACTATCGCGGCAAGCCGTGCCGTCGTCTGTATCGGTTCGGCGCAGCGCTCCCGGACAAGTTTTTGCGCGATCCGGCGGGCGTGGCGCTCCTCGCCGAAATCCTTGATGATCTGGGCCAGTTCGGGCTCTGTCGAGGTGTTCACCAGTTCCGCCGCGGTGATCGGGCTGGAGGGGTCCAGGCGCATGTCCAGCGGCCCGTCGCGGGCGAAGGACAGGCCGCGGGAGGCGGACTCCATCTGGTTGGTCGAGAAGCCCAGGTCGGCCAGAACGGCGTCGGCGGCCAGGCCGAGTTCGGCCAGACGGCGCGGGGCGTCGGCAAAGTTGCCGCGGATCGAGATGATCCGGGGCGGGTGGGGCAAGGCGTGTACCCGAGCCTGCGCACTGTCAAGGTTGGCCGGATCGAGG
>JBGPGM010000129.1:0-6389 GCA_041483855.1 Phycisphaerae bacterium
CTACCAGCACCTGCTCGACGCCGGCGCCGAAGCCTGGCAGCAACTCACCCCCGAACTGCTCCGCTCCGTCTGTGCCTGCCACTACCTGCCGCGCGAGGGAAAGCGGTGATCCGTATCAGGGCCCGAGGGCTCGCGCGACCGTGACGCGGGCCAAGGCCGCGCACCGGATTCCAACTTCCGGAGGGTGACCGCGAGTGATCCCGGGCCCGCGCCGCCGCGTCTGCCCATGCAGACCCAAGTGAATACCTATCAACATACCATACAATAGGCTAATGTAATGACGAAACCCGTCACGACAAACACATCACTTCTTGTGTTATTATCGCGATCTATCCAATATCATGCTGCCAACATACGCTAACGAACGCGATCATGCTATTTGATGTTGTGACCCGTCGAACCGGCAACCGCCGTGATCGCTCAGGCCGACTTCCGCATCCGCTCGACCCCGCCCTCCGCCCGCGGCAGCACGATCGTGCAGCGTGTCCCCTGCCCCGGCGTTGATTCCACGATGATCCGGCCGCCCGCATCGTCCATCAGCCGCTTGCAGATCGTCATCCCCAGCCCCGTGCCGCGCCGACGCTCCGACCGGGTGTCCATCGAGTTCTCGGACCTGTCGGTCCCCCCCGACGAGGTGTAGAACGGCTGGAAGATCAGGGCAAGCCGCTCCGCCGGCATCCCGTTCCCGGTGTCCTCCACCTGGATCACGACCCACCTCGGTCCGTGCCCGGATCCATTCCTCTCGGCGCTGATCGCGCCCAGGTTCCACGTGGAACCGGCATCGCTGGTCACCGCCTCCTCCGGGACGTGCGGCGGCTGCGCCGCGCTGCTCGCCCGGATTGTCAGCCGCCCCCCACCCGGGATCATCGCGTTCCGCGAGTTCAGCACCAGGTTCAGCAGCACGTGCTGCAGCGCGATCGGCTTGACCGCCGCCACGCACCCCTCAGGCACGGACACCTCCAACTGGATCGCATCCCGCGCCGGATCGCGGGCCACACACGACAGCGTCTCCTCGACCGCGGCGCGCACGTCCGCGATCCGGGCTGCCGGCGCATCCGCCTGGACCGGCATGTCGCGGGTCTCCATCCGCACGAACCCGAGGATCGCCGCGGAGATCTGCGACGCCCGCTCCGACCCATCCACCGCCTTCTGCAGGGCCTTGGCCGTCAGGTCCCGGTCCTTCGGGCACGCCTGGGCCATCTGGGCGTACGACATGATCGGGGTCAGGATGTTGTTGAACTCGTGGGCGATCAGCCCGGCAATCGTGCCCAGCGTGGCCAGCCGCTCGTTGTGCTCCATCGTCACCCGGAGCGCGGCCAGCTCTCGCTCCACGGCGTCGAGGTGCGCCAACAAGCGCCGCGGGTCCCGTTCGTTCTGGAGGCTTGGGCTCATGCGGCTCGTTCGGGACCAATGGGCGGCCGGACGGGAATGAACGACGGGCTGAAGGGGGACGCGGCGGTGTCCGCGGCTCGCGGATCATCGGCGGTTGGCGTAAGGCCCTTTGCCGGGGCAAGTCCTGCCCGCTCACCGGAGTGACTGGGGCGCTGGTCTGGGGGGGTCAATCGGCGCGGGCCGACCGGCGAAGGCGGGGGGCCTACGCGGGCGATGACGCTGGGGCGCGGCCTAGGGGCGAGAACCAGGCCTGTGCGGACCAGGGATCTCGGAAACCCAGCCCGCAGATCCAGACGAATCACCGGCCGCCAGCCAGGTCTTGATCGCCATCGGGCGCAGGTCAATGTCCGGTAGCGCGGCCAGGTTAACCCACTCGAACGACAGGTCCGGCTCACGGCTACGGAGCGGATCGGACGCGTCGTGTTCCACGTGGAACACCAGGTTGATCTCGTGGTGCGTCTTCTTGCCGGTCGTGAACACGCCCTCGGTGACCAGAGCCAGGCCGCCCACGCGCACCGCCAAGCCGCACTCCTCGGTCAGTTCCCGGGCGAGCGCCGCGGCCGCGGGCTCGCCGAACTCGACGTGCCCACCCGGCAGGTAGACGTAGCCGCCGGCGATGTTGCGGCAGACGAGGATCCTCGGCCCGCGCCGCAGCACGGCGCGGGCGATGATCTCAATCGGGCGCGATGGGAAAGAGTGGGGGGGATGAGAGCGCATGAAGGGCGGAGAAAAGCGTTGCGGGCGCGCCGGGAGCGCCGAAACAGAGGGGAGCGCGCCGGAAACAGCGTGCGGCCGACGCGGCGTGGACTTGCACGAGCCGGGGCGGCCGGTAGTGTACCGCACGGCGGGGCGGGTCGGCGGGGAGTGCACGGAGGATGCGGACCATGAGCAGCACGGAAGTCAAGACGGCGGAGTCGCGCCAGGCCAGCATGAAGAAGCGGCGGCTGGGGCGCGGGCTGAGCAGCCTGATTGGCCAGCCGGTGGCGATCGAGCTGGCCGGCCCGGAGGCGAGCAACCAGGCCGGCGCGGCGAGCCCACACAAAACCCTAATACACAATACTGTGTCCGAGTCGAACGGGGCGCGGGAGGCCGGCGGGGCGGGCGGTGCGGCGACGCGGGCCGACCGACCGCTGGAGGTTCGGCAGGTGGCGGTGGGGCAGATCAGGGTCAGCCCGTTCCAGCCGCGCAAGGCGTTCGATCCGGCGGGGCTGGAGCGGCTGGCGGCGTCGATCAAGACGGCGGGGGTGATGCAGCCGGTGGTGCTGCGGGCCGTGGGCGGCGCGGGCGGGGGAGGTGGGGGTGGTGGGGGAGCGGCGCGGATGTTCGAGCTGGTGGCGGGTGAGCGCCGGTGGCGGGCGGCGCAGATGGCGGGGCTGGAGACGGTTCCGGCGGTGCTGGCGGCGCTGACGGACGAGCAGGCGGCGGAGTGGGCGCTGATCGAGAACCTGCAGCGCGAGGACCTGGGCCCGATGGAGCGGGCGTGGGCGCTCAAGGGGCTGGTGGACCGCTTCGGGCTGGCGCACGCGGACGTGGCGCAGCGCGTGGGGATCGATCGCTCGACGGTGACGAACCTGGTGCGGCTGACGGAACTGGAGACGGTGATCCAGGACCTGATTGCGGCCGGCGGGATCAGCCTGGGGCACGGCAAGGCGCTGCTGGGGGTGCCGGCGGGTGCGCGCCGGATCGAGCTGGCGGGTCGTGCGGCGCTGGGGTGGTCGGTGCGCCGGCTGGAGCGGGCGGTGCGGGACCTGGCGAAGGGCGCTCTGGAGGCGCCGAGCCGTGCGGCGGAGGGGTCGCTCGCGTCGGCGGGCCTGGCCGATCTCGAGAAGCAACTGGGGGAACACCTGGGGACGAGAGTGCGGATGCACGTAAGGAACGGCGCCACGCGCGGCCGGCTGTCCATTGAGTTTTACGATCTGGATCATTTCGACGGCCTCATGGGCAAGTTGGGATTTGTCATGCGGTCGTGAGATGCGGGCGCGGCGTCGGCAGATCTAAGGGGTTCGTGCGGGCGCACCGCGCCGACGCGCCGGAGGCGGAATGCCCGGTGACTTTCGTCCACCGTTTTCGCGGAGGGGGCGGCGGGGAGCGGGAGGGATGGCCGGGGCGGACGGCGCCGGGGTCGGGCGTTATCAACATCCGGCGTGACTGCCTGGTCCAAGCCCCCGGGGCTTGCTTGGGCTGTGACAGGGCTCTAACATAGACCCTTCATCCGGCCCGTGGAAGGCCGGGTGGAATGTAGCGATCGTGTCTTGGTGCGCCCGCCTCTGTGTATGCAGATGAAGCGTCTGCCGCACAGGGCGCACCGCATGAACATGAAAGGGAGAACATCATGGCGAAGCGAAGAAGGGGGCGGCCGGGTCGTCTGGCGAAGGTGACCGTGATGGAGTTGCAGGCGGAACTGCAGCGCCGGCGTGGACAACTGGCGTCGCTGCTGCGGTCGCGTCAGAAGATCGCCAGCGATCTGGCGCAGGTCGAGGCGGAGGTCGAGGCGCTGGGCGGCACGCTCAACGGCGACGTCGGCGGCCGGGGGCGGGGCGCGCGGCGCGGGGCGCGGGGGCGGCCGCGCAACGAGTTGACGCTGGTGGCGGCGCTGAAGAAACTGCTCAGCGGGCGCACGATGGGGGTGACGCAGATCACGGACGCGGTGCAGAAGGCGGGGTACAGGACGACGTCGCGGACCTTCCGGACGATCGTGAACCAGACGCTCATCAACAGCGGGCAGTTCCGGCGGGTCGCGCGCGGGCAGTACACGGCCAAGTAAACCGGGTGGGCGTGTAGCGTCGGGCCCCGCCGGGGGCGAAGAGCGTCAACGCGAAGGGCGCGAAGTTCGCGAAGTTCGCGAAGTGGGGATGCCGGCTGGATCAGGTGCGCGGCGCCGTATGGTTGCATTGGCGGCATTTGGCGCCGTGGCAGTGCGGCGACGCGATATAAGCGCGGGCACGGCCGGCGCGGGGCGGTGGAAGAGCGATTATAGTTAGGGCGACACGGCGTGCCGCGGCGGACTTCCCGTCACGGGCGCGGGATGGGCTCGCGGGTGAGGCGGCTGGGGCGATCGGTATAGAAGGCGCGGCCCATGTCCTCCCAGAACATGCGTCCGTTCTCGCTGAAGGTCAGCGCGCCGGCGTTGTCCTGGTCCACCTTGCGCTGGTAGAGCGTCTCGAGTTCGGGGGTGACGCTGTTGCGGATCGCCTGGTCGCGGCTGGTGGTGCAGCCCGTGGCAAGGGTGGCGGCGAATCCGGCGGCCAAGAGGGTGGTGAGGGTCACCTTGGTGGAGCGGGACAGCATGATCGAACTCCTTGAGGAACCGAGGGTTGTACCGCCTCCGGGGCGTGCCGTCAAGGGGATACGCACGCCAGCGGGGGGCGGATTCAGGCGAGTGTGGGGGCTTCATCCGGCGGATTGGTGCGGAACCTGATTGGGGACGGGGACGCGGGGGGTGGTGTCTGTGCGGGTGGTGCGCCGGGAGGGATATCGGAATCGGATGAGCAGGAGTCGATCTCGGGCCGATGAAACAGGCATGGCAGAGCAGAACTCATTGGCCGGTGTCGAGGCGCAATCGCAGGTTGGCGTGGCGGTGGCTCGGAAGGCGATGGATGCGGTGAAACAGGAGGGGGCGGCGGTGATCCAGATGCTTCAGTCGGCCAAGCAGGCGGCAGAAGCGGAGGCGGCCTTGGCCAGCCCAGAGGGAGTGGGGGGGAGGGTGGATGTGATGGGGTAAGGGGGGCGGCGGTGAGCGGGGAGGCTGTCAGATAGGCAGGATCGGGGTGTGCTCGGGGGACGGCGGGCGGGGGGAATCCAGGAAAGTAGAATCGGCGCGGGAGAAGCGGCCGGCGCGCGAATTGCAAACAATCCGGCGTGGAGTTCCATGGCGCGAGCCGGCTCATCGGGCGCGTGAGGCGGCTGTTCGTTCGTGGCGGGATATTTGACGCGGGGTCTGCTGCACCCGACGGACCCGACTGATCCGGCAGCACTCGTAGGGGGACTTGACCATGCGTACCGACCGACTGACGACACTGGCCCAGCAGGCCCTGGCGGATGCGCAGAGCGACGCGATGGCGCGGCAGAACCCCGAGGTGAACGGGCTGCACATGCTGGGGGCGCTGCTCAAGGAGAAGGGCTCGGCGCCGTGGTCGATCCTTGGCAAGACGGGGGCGGACCCGGCGCGGGTGGCGTCGATCGTGGAGAGCGAACTCAAGCGGCAGCCGCAGACCAGCAGCGGCGCAGGGAGCACCGGACGGGCGATCATGGACCTGCTGGGGCGTGCCGAGGCGCACGCCAAGCGGATGGGGGACGAGTACGTCTCGACGGAGCACCTGCTGCTGGCGGTGGCGGAGGCGGCCGGGCCGGCCAAGGAGGTGCTGAGCGTGGTGGGGGGCGCCGACGCCAAGCGGATCGAGCAGGCGGTCAAGCAGATCCGCGAGTCGTCGGGGGTGAAGAACGTCACCGACGCCGGCGCCGAGAGCCAGTACGAGGCGCTCAAGAAGTACGGCATCGACCTGACGGAGAAGGCGCAGCAGGGGAAGATCGACCCGGTGATCGGGCGCGACGACGAGATCCGGCGCTGCATGCAGGTGCTGAGCCGGCGGACGAAGAACAACCCGGTGCTGATCGGGGAGCCCGGGGTGGGCAAGACGGCGATCGCCGAGGGGTTGGCGCTGCGCATCGTCAACGGCGACTGCCCGGAGCCCATGCGCGACCGGCGGCTGGTGGCGCTGGACGTGGGGCAGTTGCTGGCGGGGGCGAAGTACCGCGGCGAGTTCGAGGAGCGGCTCAAGGCCGTGCTCCGCGAGGTGATGGCGAGCAATGGCAAGATCATCCTGTTCATGGATGAGCTGCACACCGTGATCGGGGCGGGGGCGGCCGAAGGGGCGGTGAGCGCGGGGAACCTGCTCAAGCCGGCCCTGGCCCGCGGGCAACTCCGGTGCATCGGGGCGACGACGCTGGATGAATACCGCAAGCATGTGGAAAAGGACGCAGCCTTGGAACGCCGTTTC